>JBBRUA010000234.1:0-5042 GCA_038248245.1 Pyrinomonadales bacterium
AGCCACAGTTCAAAAGCTTTGCGGCTTTGCAACTTGGCATCTTTGCGTTGAATTCTTACTTAATCTTCGTACGCAAACATTTTCAGGTCTTCGAGTGTGACGACGGTTAGGGCAGCTTCGTGAGTTGATTCGAGAATAACCTGCGGAGCCATGCCGTCGGCGAGGGCTTGCTTCCAGCGAAGCATACATAAGCACCATTTGTCGCCGTCCTTTACGCCCGGAAACGAATATTGAGGCATCGGCGTCGAAAGATCGTTGCCCACTGCCTTTGAATACTTCAAAAACTCATCCGTCGCCCGTACGCAAACGGTGTGGCGGCCAGTGTCATCGACCCCAGTTCGGCAATAACCATCTCGGTAAAAGCCGGTCATCGGGTCAGTACAGCACGAAACGAGTTCGCCGCCTAAAACATTTTTCGGTTTAGGCTTATGCCCATTGCCGTTACCGTTTCCATTCGTGTAGCTCATATTAGAATTCTATCGCCTTTTGAATCATTGACAATCTACTTCACCGCCTTAGGTGGCGAGGTCTTTTCGATGACGTTTCCTCCGGCATTATCACTCACGATCGGCCGCTTGCCGTTGACAAATCGCGAATAATTGACGGTATTCGTCTCTCCGTTTATGACAAACTCGACCGCCCCGTCGCTGATCAACTGGTTGCCGTCACCATTTACCATAATACTTTTGCACGCACCTTTAACGGAAATTACGTTTCGGCTGCCGTTGATCATAACCCGATTAAATTTTGAACACGAGATCGTCCGCTTAAGACTAGATCCGGCTACGCTGATCGTTTCTCCCGGCACATCAGTCTCGGCGCGGATAACATCCGCCGGATCGATCGGAATCTCGGCCGGCATCGGCGTCCTGGTCGGCGTCGGAGTTCCGCTAAATTTCTCCATCTCCCGCTTCGCCGTGTCGCTCCGCAGATCACACGACGTGAGAAATGAAACAGACAATAGGCATAATAAAGCAACGGTTTTCATACTATTCTGAGCGTAACAGCTCTAAAGCCTTTTCTATTGGCCGAGCGAGAACGGCTTTATCGCCAATCTCGACGATCGGCCGCTGGAGAATGCTTGGAAACTTTAGCATCGCAGCGATAACGTCATTGTCAGAAGAATCTTTGTTAAGGCTCCCAAGTTTATAATCCGGCTCATTTCGCCTGAGAACGTCAAAAGGTCTGAGCCCCGTTTTGTTGAGCAGGGAAGTAAGCATTTTTTTATCAAAAGGCTCGATAAAGTAATTTACCTTTTTCCAATCGATTCCATTCTCCTCCAACAGTTTGTTGAGCTTTCGACACGTCGTGCAGGTTGGTTTCTCGTAGACTGTAATCTTCATAATAAAAACTATCCAATTTGCCCGCTGCCCGCCGTGGGGCTTGTGCGGACAACTCACTCTACAATAAAGTCTTAGCAGCAATATGTTTGCCGGGTTCCGGAGTTTTGTTGAAGATCAGTATTCGCTGAATGAGGCTCAATTCCTGTTCGGCGATTTTAGGGATCTCGACATATTCGACGGCGACTTTGTCTGTCTCTTCAGAGATCTTGAAATAGTTTAGACGAAAGGTCGGATAATAGACGGCGGGAAGATATCCGAAACTGACGGGGATCCGCTTCAGGAGTTTGAGCCACGTTCCGGTGTTAATTATCGCGCGTCCATCTTCTTCAGCCAGAAAAGCGTCATGCGTGTGTCCGAAAATATACGCCGCGACCTGCGGATTTTCTTTAAAGATGTTTTGAGCGTGTTCCCTGAAGCCCAAGTCTGGAACGTAGATCGTGGTGTCTTTTGTCTCGGGCAAGATCTGCATCCGCTGCAAAACTTTTCGGGCGTCGCGCAGAACGAAAAATAGGGGAATACTGACGCCGAAAATAAAAAACCAGAAGATCATACTGGCGATCAGAATGACCTGCAGAATATTCCCAAAAATCCCCAGACGCTGCGTCAAAGGATTGTTAAGCAAATAATTAACGTCAAAAATGCCGATGTAAGTTAAAAACTGGGCGACAAAAGCAGCGATAGTGACGGTCAGCAAAAGAAGGAAGGGAAATAAGGCCCAACGAACGATCGGACTCATTTCGTTGTAGAAATAATTTGAGATGATCCAATCGGGAAGCTGGCGAACGTCGACGGAACGAATGTCCTTGAGCCAATCCGTCTTGCCGAAGACGGAATATCGGCTCGCCCCTGCCACGGCTCGTTCAGTGATGTAGTAGCCGATGGGCTGGGCGAACGGGTTGCCATAGTCAGGCGAAGCGTTAAAATCGTCGATCTGCTGGCCGTGTTCGATCCAAATCTTCCGTTCACCGACCGCGCGGGTGATTGAGATCGCAGTGTCGAGTGAGATATTGAAAGTGGCTAATTTTTCGTAGTATTCGGGATTGCAGGCGAGATCGTAATCGTGATTACCAACCATCAGTGTGATTTGGATCTTTTCACCTGTTTTGCGAAACTGCTCAAAGATCTCCTGATGGTGCTTTACTATCTCGTCGAGTTTTGCGGTTCCGGCGACCGTCGTCAGCTCCCAAAATCCAAATGCGTCACCGACTATTATCAGCTCAGTCTGCTTCGTCTCCGTTTCGAGCATTTTAAGAAACGCGACCATTTCTGCGGTGTAATCGCACACCTGCAATTGTCCGTCACCGCCAAAATGCAGATCACTAATTAGGTAGTATGTCTTCGCGGAATTTTCGTTTTGCATTTTAGGCCTGAAGCCGTTTTTCAACGGAGTCCCACGTTTTTGTAAACATTGTCTAGAGTTGCCTGCGCAACTTCCCGTGCTTTAGCAGCACCGGCAGATAGAATTTTGGTGAGTTCTATATCGTCGTATTCATCGACGCGTTCCTGAAACGGTTTGAGAAATTCGACGACCGTTTCGGCGAGTTCGCCTTTGAATTGGCCGTAGCCTTTGCCTTCGAAATGAGTGGTGCATTCGTCGGCAGTTTTCCCGGACAGGAGTTGGTAGATCGTCAGCAGATTTTTGATCGCCGGGCGTGTTTCGTCGAAATTGATGTCCGTTCCCGAATCCGTGACGGCCTTTTTTATTTTCTTCGTGATCGTGTCGGCGTCATCGAGTAGGAAGATAGAACCGTTTACATTTTCATCGGATTTTGACATCTTTTTAGACGGATCCTGCAGCGAAGCGATGTTCGCTCCGACGGGCGGAATGAAGGGTTCCGGTACGACGAATGTTTCGCCGAAGTCGCGATTGAATCGCTCCGCGAGGTCGCGACTTAATTCGAGATGCTGCTTTTGATCTTTGCCGACGGGAACGAGATCGGTTTGGTAGAGCAAAATGTCGGCGGCCATTAATATTGGATAAGTAAAAAGTCCGACACCTGCTCGTTCCGCATTTCCCTTGCCTTTGTCCTTGAATTGCGTCATCCGCTCAAGTTCGCCCATTCTTGCGATGCACGACAAAACCCACGCGAGTTCGGCGTGTTCCGGAACATCGGACTGAATAAAGATCGTCGTCTTGTGCGGATCGACTCCGGCGGCGAGATAGATGCGGGCGAGGTCGAGCGTCTTTTGACGCAGTGTTTTCGGGTCTTGCGGAAGCGTGATCGCGTGCAGATTGACGATGCAGTAGAACGATTCGTACTCATCCTGCAACGCCACCCAATTCTTGAGTGCCCCGAGATAATTGCCGATATGAAGCTGCCCCGTCGGCTGTGCGCCGCTGAAAATTCTCTTCTTCATAAAACTAGAACCAAGGGGTGACGAGCATGTAGTTCACAAACGTGAAGACCGGACGCATGACCAGACCGATCACGCCCATATAAATAAGGAGCATCAGGATCAGAAAGCCATATTGCTCAAGCAGTTGGAAAACCGGCTGAAAACTTTCGGGCAGGAACGTCGATAGAACCTTGCTGCCGTCGAGCGGCGGAAACGGAAGAAGGTTGAATATCGCGAGCGAAATATTCAACATGATCATGTACTGGAAAAAGATCAGTATCGGTTTCAAGACGCCTGACTCAATGTTTCCGGCATTAATTACGCCAAATTCGAGGAGCGATTTGAAGATCAGAAAGCTCGTGATGGCAATAATTAAATTCGCTCCGATTCCTGCGATTGAGACCATGACATTCGCTTGCTTATATTTTGTCCAATTACGCGGATTTACGGGCGTCGGTTTCCCCCAACCTATCAGCGGAATACTTCCCAAAGCGCCGCCGACCGAACCGAGGACAAAGCTGATGATCGGTATCAGCAAAGTGCCGATCGGGTCCGTGTGTGCGACCGGGTTCAAGGTTACGCGGCCGAGCATGTACGCTGTATCGTCACCATATTTATAGGACATCCACGCGTGTCCGGCCTCGTGAGCGGAGATCGCGAACAGCAGAACGACCATATAAATGATCAGATGGCTCACCAAATTCAGAATGTCGATATCGCCCATATTATCTTTCCTGGTAAAATGTCGTTTACCCGTCGCCGGAAACAAGCCATTTTATTGTGTTTACGGCTAAATTGTGCCATTCTTTCACTTCAAAATAAAATCAGCATCGGAGAAACTAGCGGTCGTAAATTAGCTTTGTTCTCGTAGTTTATGAAGAATCATATAGTCGTAATCGCAAGCGAGTTCAAAGGAAACGAGTTTCTGGAGGAAGCATCGAATTCAGGCTGGCACGTCACG
Organism: Pyrinomonadales bacterium; assembly: GCA_038248245.1. GTDB lineage: Bacteria > Acidobacteriota > Blastocatellia > Pyrinomonadales > Pyrinomonadaceae > OLB17. Next base: position 4,642 of record JBBRUA010000234.1, read on the forward strand.
CTGGTGACGAAGAAAAAGCTGCTGGATTACCCCTGGCTGTGGACGGCGATCGATGAAGTAAAGACCGTCGAGGATGATTCCGGCGAAGTGGATTACGTTCGAGCTGTCGCGAATCATGCGGCATCGCGGCCGATCGATCGGATCGTTGGAATGGACGAGTTTGACGTGCTGACAGCGGCGATGGCCCGCGAACATCTCGATCTGCCCGGCATGAGCCGCTCGCAAGCTCTGCGGTTTCGGGATAAGCTCGCGATGCGCAACATCGCGTCCAAAGCAGGCATTCCGTGCCCTGATTTTATAGGTGCGTTCAACGCGGAACAGATCACGCAGTTTCTCAACGAAGTCCCCGCACCGTGGATTATAAAGCCGCGGAGCGAGGTTTCGGCGTTCGGCATTCGCAA
>JBBRUA010000235.1:0-5026 GCA_038248245.1 Pyrinomonadales bacterium
AGGCCGATCTCTCTCGTCCCCTCGATCGCTGCCTGAAACGGGTTCATTCCCTTTTCCTCGACGAATCGATAGATATTTTCGAGAACGACGATCGCATCATCGATCACGATACCGACCATCAGCGTTAGCGAAAGCATGGTGATCGAGTTGAGCGTGTAGCCCATCGCGTACATCAGTCCGAACGTCGAAATGATCGATGTCGGTATCGCGAGAGCGGCGATGAAGGTTGTTCTAAAACTCCACAGGAAGAAGAAAACGACAAGGGCGGCGAGGATCGAACCGACGATGAGATGCTCCTCGATCGCGTGAAGCGAGTTTTCAATAAAGACCGAGTTGTCACCGATAACGCGCATTTGAAAGCCCGGCGGCAGTGTCGGTTCAATCTCTTTGAGGCGATCCTTGATCTCCTGAGCGACGGCCACCGTGTTTTGACCGGACTGTTTAGAGACGGTCAACGTCACGGCGGGCTGGCCGTTCAGGCGTGCCTCGGAGCGGACCTCTTCGGCACCGTCCTCGACGTAGCCGATGTCCTTGACCTTTACTTGATAACCGCCGCGGGTCGCGACGACAATATCGCTGAACTCTTCAGGTTTCACGACCTTACCGATCGTGCGGACACTGGTTTCCTTTTGACCTTCGTCAAGACGGCCGCTCGGGAATTCGACATTCTGGATACGCAGAGCAGCCGAAACTTCACCGGCCGTTACATTATAAGAACGCAGTTTGTCCGGGTCGATCCAGACATTGATCTGTCGTTCGGCTCCACCGATGATTGTGATCTGGCCGACGCCGTTGATCGATTCGATCCGTTCCTTGATCTTGTTTTTAGCAACCTCGGTCACCTCGCGAAGAGCTTTCGGAGCGGAAACTGAAATGCGCAGAACCGGAGCAGCGTCGGTATCCAACTTCTGAACCGTCGGCTGTTCGGCCGTCTCGGGCAGATTTGGAATAACGGTCTGGACGCGGTTTTCGACCTCTTGGGCAGCGATGTCAACGTTTTTCTCGAGGACGAACTGGACGAAAACCTGTGTGATGCCCTCGACCGAACTCGATCGCAGCTCATCGATACCGGAGATGGTATTGACGGCCTCCTCGATCTTTTCGGCGACCTCCGTCTCCATCTCCTGCGGCGATGATCCCGGATTGACGACGGTAATGGTGACGGTCGGAAAATCGATCTTTGGAAACAGATCGACGCCGAGGCTAAAAAACGAGAATGCACCGACCACCACGAGCGACAAGATCAACATCGTGGCAAAAACCGGACGCTTTACACAAACTTCAGCAAGCCATTGCATACTTCAATTACCCCTAATTCATCTGCCTGACCAAAACTCCGTCAAATAATGTGCCGACACTGCTGGTCGCGATCACGTCTCCCTCGAGAACGCCTGATTTTATCTGGATCATTCCGGCCTCTAGCAGGCCGAGTTGCACGATCGCCTCGCGAGCCGCTCCGTCCTTGATCACGTAGACCTTATTCGTCTCGCCCTCGTTTTTGATAGCGGCCGTCGGGATCATGATCGCCGATTCCGGTTTAGACTGTGTAATGCGAACCGTCGCGAATTGCCCAGGTTTCAAAAGCCCATCGCCATTTGCGACCTCGGCCTCGGCCGTGAGCGTACGTGCCGTGACGTTCAAATTAGGCAGGATTCGAACGATCGTTCCGGCGAAGCTGCGGTCCGGATAGGCACTGGTCTGGAGCGAAACTCCCTGGCCGAGGGCAACCTTGCCGATGGACTGTTCAGGGATTTCTATCCGCATTCGAAGGCTCGATGTGCGGACGATGGTGGCGATCTTGGTATTCGGGGCACTTGGCGAAATATACTCGCCGGGATCGGCTGTCCGCTCCGAGACGAATCCGCTGATCGGTGCGTAGACCGCCGTATCGGCGAGCCCTTTTTTCGCCTGATCGACCTGAACCTCGGCAGTTGTAACGCCTGCACGGGCGGCCGCGACCTGTGCCTCGGCCGAATTAATTGCCCTTGTGGCAACAGCCGCGTTAGAACGCGATTCGTCGAGTTGCCCGAGCAACGCGTCCCGCTGCGCTCGGCGTTGGTCTAGCGTTGCCCTAGAAACATCGCCCGTATCGAACAGGCGTTGAGCACGAACCAACTCTTTTTCAGCTAGCTCAAGATTGGCCCTCGTCGATTTAACTTGCGAAAAGGTCTCGATGTTAAAGACTTCCCCGTCTTTAACTCCTAATCTAATCTGGGCCTGACGCAGAGCGGCGATCGCTGTGCCGACGGCTTTCTGCTGCTGGACGACCTGCGCCTGGGCCTGCTCGATGCGAAGCTGCGCATCGCGATTGTCGAGACGGACCAGCACGCTGCCCTTTTGCACGTAGCTCCCCACGTCGAAGTTGACCTCGACGATCTTGCCGGCCACGGTCGGAGCGACGTCCGTCTGGGCGTCGCTCGCAAGACTGCCGGTTGCCTCAAAATACGTCGGGATCGGCTTCGTGACAGCCAGTGTTGTCGTCACATCCACGATCGTAACCTGGGCCGTGTTGGCATTTACCGCCGCGTTTGACCCGCAACCGGATGTGACGGCGACAAGCAATGCCGCCACAATCGCAAACGAAACTGAAATCTTCTGACTTTTCATCATGTTACTATTCTTTCTTAAGACCTTAGGTCGCTACGCCCCGCAATAGGATCTCTGCAAAATTCTTGGCCGCGTCTTCGTTCGAAATATTCAATAAAGTTCGCTTCTTATCCCAGAGAATGTTGTTCAGCGAATGATGGATGATCATGCCCATATATGACCGCACGACGATCCGCGGATTTATCTCGCGCATGGCCCCGTCCAATTGCCGTGTAGCGATATAACCACCTATATATTCGTAAATGCGTTCAACGAACTCGCTGAAGAAACGCTCGGCCAGTTCGTGCTCCTCGAGCGCGGAATAGAACAAAAGCCTCATAAAACCGACGTCGGCACTATGCTTATTTAGCGAATCTAGAGCGATGTGATAAAAGACCGCAAAATCGTCTTTACTTTCCAACGCTTTTTTCAGAATTTCGTTCTCTTCCCAAGGGAAGTTTTTTACTCCATCCTGACAGCCCTTGTTATCAAGTATCGCCTGGTAAAGAGCATCTTTCGAAGCGAAATGGCGGAACACCATCGCCTCAGAAATACCGGAAACGCGCGCGATCTCTTTAGTCGTCGTGCCGCGAAAACCGCGTTGCGAAAACAGATCGACCGCCGTCTGCAATATCTGCTCGCGGCGCTTGTCACCGGTCATCCGAGCCGACGGGTCGAGTTGAAAAAAATCTTTGATCAAAATCTCTCCTGCTCAGTACAAAGTAAGTCCTTACTTACTAGTAAAAATAAGAATAATATTTTAGAAATAAACTTGTCAAATCTTTCTTGTGACAAATGTCACAAAGTGGAAACATGTGAACATTTGCGCCCTAAAATTCGTTACAACTATTTACTGGCCGCGGAGCATCCGAACGGTTCGCACACGTTTTGCGGCGGATCGATCCGTTCGCCCGTTTTATGAAGACCAGATAAAGCCTAATAATTTGGAGGATATAATTTAAAAATGTCGGAATTTGAAGCAGAAGTTAAAAAAGCAGAACAGGAATTGGAACAGAGCCTCGTACCGGTGGGCGGTCAAGGTGACGGCAAGGAAGGTTTTATGGACGACGAATTTTTAGGAGATCTCAAGATGCAGGCACAGGAATACGGACAAAAGATACAGGACGCAGCGTCACAGGCAAAGGATTTCGCGAGCGAGAAATTCGCCGCCGCCGGTGACAAGTTCAAAGAGTTGCAGGGCAAAGACCCAAAGGAACTGATCGAGGACGCCAAGGAATTTGCCCGGCAAAAACCTGGTCAGACGATCCTCATCTCTGCCGCTGTCGGATTGGTGCTTGGCCTTCTATTCCGTAGCGGCCGAAAATAGTTGTTTTTTGACACGAGTGTTTTACAACAAAATAGCTGTCCGGAAATGCGTTTCCGGACAGCTATTTTTAACAGTCACTACAACTAAATGCTTGCTCCCGGGTAGCTCTTCCCGAGCCGATCGGCACTCCCGTCACTGAGGGCGTTGACGAGTTCGTAGTGAAAATAGTCGAATTTGGCGGCAACCGGCGGTTGGACGCGTTTATCATACATTTCACGCGAACGGTCGACGGCTTCTTTGAGACGGTCGTAGAGATCGCTGGATTCGCGACCCTCCTGCACCTTTTTCTCGTTGTAGAGTTTGATCTCTGAGACGAGAAGACGGGCGAAGCGGCGGGCATCGTTGTGCAGGCGGCGCTCCTCCTCAGGAACATCGATCGGCAAATCGACATTGCGATCGCTAAGGCGGGTTCGCTGCGGTGCTGATGTCTCCACCGTTTCCGCCGCTGGTTCAACCTTCGGAACGGGATTGAATTGAACATCCGCAACTTCGGCAAGGCCTGCTGGCTCAAACGAAGTAGTTTTCACGTCGAACGGCGGAGCTTCGTAAGGATTCGCATCCACGGCGACTGGTGAAGAAAATGGCGGAGGGTCGAATGCGGCTATCGTTTCAGGAACATCTTCTCCAATGCTTTCGAACCGGGACGCAGTCTCAAATTCAACCGGAGCTTCTACTGAATAAGTGCTCGTTTCCTCGACATCACTCTTGTATGAACTGATCTCATCGGCTAGCGTTGCTTCATCGAGAGGTGCGGCCGTTTTTTCTCCCGCTAATTCAAAACTGTTTTCTTCGACAGCTGGTTCGAACGAGCCGTAAGGTTCAGCTTCGGGCTCAGTTTCGGCTTCTCCCTCAAATGTCTCCGGAACAAATTCTCCAAATCCCGGCGTGCTGTCAGTAAATGCGAAATCGCTCGTTTCCGCGACCGAATGGGCTTCTGTACTTTCAGCTTCTATCTCTTCGGCAACGGGGGTCGGTTCCCACGTACCATACCCTTTGTCGAAAGATTCCTCTGAGGGTGCCTCGGCCGGTTGGTATTCGTAGCCGGGGCTTGGAATTACTGAGGAGATCTCCTCGCTGCTGTAATTGGCAGTCGGGTTCAACGCAAAGCCGTCC
>JBBRUA010000236.1:0-4986 GCA_038248245.1 Pyrinomonadales bacterium
ACCGTCCACTCTTGATAGGTACAGCACTCGAACGGGCACGCGCCTTTGTCGACGTATGGCATCCGCGGGCCCCTAGACTGGGCGTTCGCTCCGCCGACAAAAAGTGCGGCGAGGAAAAAAACGGCGGACAAAACTTTGGTCTTCATACACTCTCCTTATTTTTAAGTTCTACTTCGTCACGCGACCGAGCCCCAATAGGCTTAGGCTTTATGAATAATCGACCGTACCGCTCTTTTGCAGAAAGATCATGGCACCGACCACTCCGTGATCTGTGAACTTGATCGATATGTTGTAACATCCCAAACTTCTAAGCAGCTCCAGAACAGAATCCATATTGTAGGTATAGATCGGTATCCAAGGGATCGTGTTCCGGCCGCGAATCCTATTCACTATCGGCCTCAGCGAACCAAGCTTCCCAGTCACCTGATGCTTAATTTTTTTAACCGTTGGCATTGGATCGTGAAACGTGATGTGCAGCATTCCAATTCCGTCCTCGTCCAGCATTTCAACCAATCGTTGTATAATTTTCATTCCCTCAGAGGGATCGATATGCTGGATAACAACGAACGAATGGATCATGTCGAACGACAGTTGGGAGTTTAGCAACTCACTGGTTTCCATTAGATCGACGTTCTCGATTCCCCGTTCTTTTGACTGTTTTTCAGCTTCTTGAAGCATCGACTCCGAGATGTCGACGCCTACCGCCAGTTCTGTTCTCTCAGCTAAGGCCAACAATAGGCGCCCAACTCCGCATCCAAAATCAAGTACTTTTTTGGGTTTGGGTACAAATCCGAAAAATTTCTCAAAGTCCTGCCATAGCTTAACAACGTGCTCACGCCCACTATCAAAAAAATCATGTTTCGCCGATTCATCCAGATTAGAATCGAGATACTTCTCAACCGAATATACGGCAAAGTAGGCGTCCGTCGCCCCAAGTGATTCCCAAACCTTTTTACCTTTCTCCATGATCGAATCTCCTAATCCGTCACACTACACAGCCCGATTATCGGCTGATGCAGCATCGTTATCTCAGCGTTGCGGCCCATGTAGCTGCGGCCCATGGCGATAGCTTCAGTTAGGTTATCGGCACGCTCCCACCCGAGCATTTCAGGAACGTGGGCGTTTTCGGCACCGGCAACGATGACTTTGCCGACGTGCTGGCGGCCGTTTTCGCCCCAGTACCACATGAAAAACGGATGTGCTCCGTGATAAGCGTTGCCGCGGCGGTACATCTCGATGTATGCCGGATTCGAAGCGAATTCACGTTCGTATTTCTCACGCAGATAAAACGCATCGCGCGATTCCGGTAGTAAACGATGAAAAAACTCGATATATGAAGGGTGAAAATTGTGGTCAAACTCGTCAAAGCACGGATGCGTAATTATCATCACGCCGCCATGCCTCAACAAAGGCTTATTCCGGTACATGTTGAAGTGATAACCGAGAGCCATCACCTGCACGAGCAACGGATTGAGCGCAGAGTAGACGTTATACGGCGAAATGTCAGGAATGCCCGAGATCAATATGTCGCATTGGCCCTTTACAGGTATCTCGTACTGCTGATAATTCTTCTCGAGGATCTTGTCGTGAACGGGCTCGGTCTTGCCCGCGTAGCAGGCGATCAATTCGTACTGGGCCGGAATCGCGTGCAGCAATTTTCGTCTCGCGGCACGCGGCAAGTTTGAGAACGTCCGCTTCATCGCCTCCCATTTCATTCGATCGCCGAATGAGAACTCATCCTCATTTCGCGTCAAAATGTCGTAGCCGTCGGAGAACATTTTATTGTTAAGCGCCGTCTCGATGTGAAACACCTTACAATTCTCATCGACCAGAGCCCCGAGACGAATGACCTTGTGATTCAAAACCGAAGCCGGCGGGTCCATGTACGAATTCGAATCGCGGATCGTCTGCGGTTCATGGTGGGCACGAAGGCTCTCGTAATCGCACAATCCGACCGCGACCGATTTATGCCCGCCGTCCATCGGGACGAGATTGATATTGAGATAGATCAGCAGATCGCTCTCGATCGCACGTTTGTTCACCCGCAGCGGTTCGTTGTGCCGCGTGTGGCCGAGCGTCACCAGATTGTCGTCGTCCTCGGCGTCGTGGTTGTAATATCGGTCGGGGTAATATTCGTTATAGATGTCGGCACCGACCATCCGCTTCATTTCCCACGCCGTCATTTTGCGGTGCAGGCTGTTCGCGATGATCAGGTGAATATCATCCACGCCGTTCGCTCCGCACATATCCAGAACGACCTCAAGCATCGTCTGCCGCATGTCCGGTATCGCCATCGGCGGCAGCGGCAGTGAAATGTCGTCCATCGCGATCGTCACCCGCATCCCAGGCTCAAGCAACGCGTAAAGCGGCTCCATCTCCAGCGGATGATTCACCGCGTAACGAATCGCCGCTTCGCGATTGGGCAATCCCTTGATCGGCGGATTCGGATAAATCACCCGCGTCCCCACCGGAATGTCCTCAATAATAAAGTCCTCACCAAACGGCATTATCCGCGGCGCCGAGTCTTTATCAATATAAACGATCGATTCGTGTGTTTTTCGTCTTAGTTCTAAAGCCATGATTGATTGTTGATGCGTTCTCTAACGAAAACCTCAATATTTTCTTCACTCAAATGCACTTTTTTACAAATGCGTCGCAGTTCAAGTCCATTCGTCTGTTCGATGACCGCGTAAAATGCGTCGAATAATCGGGCAACATATAGCCTCTCGTTGACAGTCATCATAACCTCGCAGTCATTTGTCTTCCCACGGATTCAGTATCGTAACGGACGAATGTTGAAAATTTCTGACGTTCCTCGTCACCAGGATCAAGTCGTTTTCGAGTGCTGTCGCTTCGAGCAATGAATCAAGTGCCGGGCGTACTATTCCCCTCTGCTCGAATTCAGCCATCATTTTGCCCCAGACCAGAAATGTCTGTTCGGTCAATGGCAATATTCGACCTCCAAAACGTCGACGCACGTCTTCGAGCCAATTTTGGATATGAGCTTTCCTTTTTCCTGACGCGAGTTTTGAAACACCTTTTTTAACCTCGCCGACTGTTAATGCGCTCAGATATACATTTGAGGCGTCAACAAATTTGAGCCATTCCACAACCTTGCTGTCCGGGCTCTTTCTCTCGGTTTCTGAAACGACGTTGGTATCAAGTAAATAACTCATCAGTCAAACGAGAAGTCTCGAACAGGTTCTTGGGATCGGTTATCGAGATCTTCTAAGATCGCTTCCAAACCGCTTCTTTGGAAAAGCTCCAACAAGCTTTCCTGCTTTCCGCCCGCCTTCTTCCAATCTTCAATTGACACAACCACGGCAACATCCTTGTCATGCCGCTTGATTACCTGTGGCTGGCCCTTCTCGGCAAGACGAATCAGACTACTCAAATTATTTTTTGCTTCTTTTACATTATGTGACATTTAGACTCCTCCCTCTAGCCATTTATCGGACGTGACTACGTAGCCATTATCGCACATTTTGAACTGATTGAAGAAGCTCTCATCTCAGATCCAATACCGCCCAATCGTGTTGCATCGCCGCTTGCTTCAACCTGAAATCAGGCGACACGGCGACAGGGTGTCCGACTATAGAGAGCATCGGCAGGTCGGAGATCGAATCGGAGTAAGCGTAGCTGTCGGACAGATTAATGTTCTCGCGTTCGGCGTATTCGCGGATCCATTGGGCCTTGGTGGCGGATGCCATGACGGGCGGGAGGACGCGGCCGGTGGCGTAGCCGTTGACGAATTCGAGACGATTGGCGACGTAATCGTCGATTTCGAGATACTCCATCATCTTCGAAATAGTGAAATCGAGAGCACCGGTCAACACGACCTGCCGCTGGCCGATCTTTTTGCCGGACTTGATCAGATCGAAAGTTCCGGGAAAGATCGCCGGTTTCAAGACCTCTTCGAAAAGCTCTTCTGAAAAATAGCGAAGTCGATCCTGCGAAAAGCCTTCATAGCTTTTGAAGAAAACCTCATTAAATACGTTGCGCGAATAGAAGTCGGTGATGCCGAAAAACGGCAGCTTCGCGAGCGTCCCGACGCTTTTTTTCGCCGTTTGCCACAAGCCCTGCTGGCGTTTAGCGTAGAAAGCAAGCGTGTGAACGAGATTGGTGCTAACCAACGTCCCTTCGAGGTCGTAAAATGCTGCTGGCTGTCCGATTTTATTCATGTCCGATCTTATGCTATGTTTATCACGCAGATGAGCAAGTAATTAGCTGTGGAGCGTTAGCTGGATAATAGCATCGTTTGGCAAGTTTTCACACCGATTCGCGGCAAAACGACAAAATAATTACATTCAGTAATTACATTGTATCTACATTTTTTGACGATTTATGCGACGAGCGATTTTTCCCGGTTCATTTGACCCTTTAACGAGCGGCCACCTCGATATTATAAAGCGCAGTTCGCCGCTTTTTGATGAGATCATCATTGCCGTTCTTAATAATGCGGATAAACACCCGATGTTTTCGGTTGAGGAACGCTGCGAGATGATCCGCGAAGTTTTGCCGTCCGTCGAAACCGGCGATTGCAGGCTGATCGTCGATAGCTTTTCGGGCTTGACGGCAGATTTTGCAAAGAGATCCGGAGCGCAAGCGATCGTGCGGGGCATTCGGGCGGTAAGCGATTACGAATACGAACTTCGGATGGCACTGATGAACCGGCGCCTCGAACCAACCATCGAAACAGTATTCCTAATGGCCGGCGAAGAGTATTCTTACGTTTCATCGACGCTTATGAAACAAGTATTCGAACTCGGCGGCCGCGTCGAGGGCTTGATCCCTGACCTGGTTGAACGCCGAATGCGAGAGAAGCTTGGAAAATCGATTTAGCGCAAAGACGCGAAGGTGCGATGCCGCAAAAAATCCGTTTTAAGACAATACTTAACTTTGCCTCTCTGCGACTTTGCGACTTTGCGTTAAAATGTCTTTTATGACTTTCCCCGTATCGGACAACGTAGCCGCGATGAAAGGGTC
>JBBRUA010000237.1:0-4982 GCA_038248245.1 Pyrinomonadales bacterium
CGCCACGGAGCGATACGGAGCCCATTTTTCCGCCACTAAAACAAATTCGTCTGAGGTCGGCCGCGGCTCGCCACTTAATCTGTGCCAGGCCGTATGCAGAGCAACATCTCCCTTTGGCATCACGTCAGGGCGAAGCAACGCCATCAGTAAATAAATATCACTCGTCCATTCACCGACACCTTTTAGCTTGATCAATTCCGTTTTCACATCTGCGTCAGAAAGATTTGTAAGCCCGTAAAGGTCAATGTGTTTGTCGATTATCGCCTCGGACAGATGCCTCGCGTAGGCTGTTTTTTGTTTGCTGAATCCAACAGCTTTCAGCTCAACATCGTCCAGCATCAACAGGTTTTCCGGCGTCACCTGATCAAGCCTGAAGCACAATTTGTCGTAACATGCCTTCGCGGATGCCAACGAGACCTGCTGCTCAAGAATGATCTGCAGTAGCGTCGAAAACCCAGGCTCCCGATCCCACAACGGCGGTTTCCCATAATTGTTGTAAACAAAAGCCATTTCGACATGCTTTTTGGCAAGCTCAATACACGCTTGCTTCAATTTTAGTTTGGTCAGAGCTTTTGTCATTCAGTAGAAAACACCCATTTCGGTGGTGGGCGGACGAAGTATTTTTATATCAACGCAACTGCTAATATAATCTCGCTAAAACAAAAATGAAAATTAGAAGAACAGCTGCAGCCTATTTCGCGATCCAAGCATTCGCCGTTTTCGGTTGGTGGGCAACACTCTTCCTTTTTCCGTCAACCCGCAAACATTTTGTTCTCGAAGCAAATTCCGAATCATCGCTGATGGCGTTTTGGTTGGCTGATATTCTTTTCCTAGGAGTTGGCTCTCTCATGGCAGGTTGGCTCTGCTTTCGCGGAGATCGATACGCGCAAATCGTGTCTTGGTTCGTAACGGGCAATGTGAGCTACGCCGCCACATATTGTTTCGCATTTGCTCTCATAACAGATCAGGGCTGGCTCGGTGTGACGCTGATGTTTCCCGCAATGATCTGGTCGGGCGTTTTTTCCGTTGGAATAACGTTCGAAAGGACAATGTTTCGGAGGGCCGCCGAAACCTCAACTCGTTGGATCCTGCTAAAAACGTTTACGCAGATCGTCGTGATCTGGTCGGTTATTCTAGCGGTATTCCCTTATTTAATAACTCTTGTCGAAGATAAACTCGGTATCGAACGTATCCAGTTTTCTTATCAGAAGCCGATATCGATCGTAATTTTTTTATGCGTCAGTTCTCTGGGAATTTGGGCAGCGATTGTAATGTCGTCCGTTGGCAAAGGGACTCCGCTCCCACTTGATCATGCCAAACATTTTGTCGCGGTGGGACCGTACGCTCTTGTGCGCAACCCGATGGCGTTATCCGGAGTGGGTCAAGGTTTGGCGGTCGCTCTTTTTCTTGGCTCGCCGCTTGTAGCGATATATGCATTAATGGGCTCACTTGTCTGGCAACTAATATTTCGTCCGCTCGAAGAGGATGACTTAACACTAAGATTTGGCGCGGAGTATATTGACTACAGCAAAGGTGTGAAATGCTGGATTCCGTGTTTCTCGGCCTACCATATCGACGGTACTGCCGACTCATCGAACTCGGACGGTTCGCCATTGGGTAAAATATGAATTATTCGCTCGATACCTTTCACCCGAAGCATTGGGGCGAGCATGCCGACGCGGTGGCAGTTGGCTCGTGGTATTTTGTGGTCGGAGAGTGGTTTCGACTCGGAACACATCATAGCCGTCCTCGCATCGGACGCTATTTCAACGATACGGTTTATTCCCCACGCCAGATCTTCGGGCTTCGGCTTATTCTTGCCGCCGGTTTCAGGAATGTGTTCATATCCGACTCCGTTATCATTCAACAATTCTGCCAGAACCAAACCGTTGAATTGAGGCCAACGCGAACGCGCGAACGCTCGAACGTCACACACAAACTCGATCTTGTGTTTTTGAAGGAGTTCAAGAAAGTACACAAACGGATGCCGTCCGTGACCAATCGAATATATCGTCGTCATAGTAAAGCCTCTCATTGCCGGCCAACCGGATTACTAAAGTTTATCAACCAAATCTCCTCTTGGCTCGTCTTAAACGGCGAGGCCATATTTTCCCTTCGTTAATTATTCGAGTGATCCATAAATTTTATTTCCCAAGTAGACACTACTAACGATAGGGTTTACTGAAAAAAGTGGCTGCCTGAAGCGTTTTGTTTCGGGCAGCCTCTTTATCGTTTTTCGACCCCCCGAATTATCAGAAACGTAGCCCGATCCGGCCGATGAAAAGGGCAGAAATACGATCGTTAGGGAATGTATTAAAAGGCGGCGGCGGCCGTCTTTTTCTTGTAGGATTCAGGCGTTACGATGTATTGATCCGCTGAAGGTGTCAGGCGAGGCAACTGGCGGAACTAGTTGATCGCCGGTTCGCCGAGCGGCAGATCAACAAGCATTGGGCGGTGGTCGGAAACGCGGCCTTCGATAGCTTCGTTGATCGCGGTCAGCGTGCGGCCGAAGTGCGGAGCGAAGCGATACGAGCCTTTGCGGTCGCGTGGGGCTTTGAGGTTGGGGGGCTTGACGAATATCCAGTCGAGCTTATATTTGCCGATGAACATTATCGGCCGGGTTACCTGATAGGTTGTGACAAACCCTCTATTCACACGTTGATTTGAATTTGAAAAAGGCTTTCGCTTTCCGCCGATCGAACGCTGTTTGTCGCCGCGAAGGTCAAATGAACCGCCGTCCGCAAATCTAAATTCCCCTATCGATCTAAATAACTTTCGTTCGGCGTTCGGGGCTATGAAGGGAATATGTTTCACGCTCGGGTTCGAATGATTTCTGCCGAAAGTTATCCCGCTAATGATGAAATCTTCGAGCATTCCCAGGCCGAGCGCGTAAGTTGCGGCCTTTTTGATCCAGAATTTTGGGTTGCCAAAGCGTTTCATAAATTCGCGCCGTAGTGACGTCGGCGTATGGTCCGATCCGGTCGTGTTCATGTCGCCGGCTATGATCACCGGATGATCAAGATCCTTCACGGTTTCCAGTAGCTCCGTCATCTGATCCAACCGGCGGCTGGGTTTCGTCCGGTTCTCAAGATGCGTGGCGGCAATCGTCACTCGTCCAAAGGGTAGCCGTGCGTCATTTAGATCGGCAAGTAGAGTTGTACGGCCTCCGCACCGAACTTCGCGAAATGTTTTCTCAAGAAATACCCTTCCCGCTATGCTGCGCTTCCCTTTTTCGATCAGGCCGGGACTTTTTTTCTCGCTTTTGAACCAGTCGTAAGGCTGATTTTTGAACGGAATAAGGCGAACATTTTCGAGCGGAAGGCGGCTCAAAATGGCGATTCCGTGCAGTCCTTTATATTGCTGTGGATCGACCGAGATCATTTCCAGCAGTTCGTTTTCGGCCGCATCGGATGTCTTCTTTCTGCTGCTCAGATAGATCGGGCTTAGCTCGACAAACTGTACGCCGAAGGCGTAATTCATTCCCAGTGCCGTCGCAAGATCAGCGGCGATATTGCGATAGCCGGTACGTTTCATCCCCCAATCCACCTCGTTTAGAACTATTACGTCCGCCGCCCGCAGCATTGCCGCCTCCGCCAATATTTCGCGGCGTTCGTCTGTTTCGGGACCGAATTTTTCGGGACTGAGCATTGCGGCAAAATCGGTTTCGCTCTTGAAAGCAGCCAATATTGCCTCAAATTCCAGACCGCGTTCGATGTTCCAATGCACGACCCGCAGAAATTCGCCGAGCTTTTCAGAACGGTTAAATGCAGGAAGTGCAGCATCGATTTTAGAATTATCTACAAATGGCGTCGTGAGGAGTCGATTGAGCTTGTTTTCAAGCGGTCGAGAAAGTACGTCTTCATCATACAACGACCGAAGCTCCGCAAAGTTAAATAGGTTTAATTCTGAAGCCGTACCCGTCGCCTGTGCCGACACGCACAAAGCCAGGCACATCAGCGTCCGACAGACAACTGCCGCTAAAACGTGTTTTTTAGTAGTTTTCATTCGTCATCCGCCGCCCCTAAAGAGTGTAATCTCTGCTCCAAGGTAAACAATCAGTCTCCTGGAAACGGCGACCGCGTTAGATTATAGCCCAGCATTCGTCGAGGGAAGAATTCATATGACAAAGGTTTGGATCAAAAGTTGACGAACCCGCGCCTCTTGGCCCCAAACAGTAAGGGATTCTGACATTAGTTTAATATTAAGACGATAAGAAGCATTGAGGGCGGCGGTCGGGCTTTGCGACATGGCAAACGATTTGTGCCGGAAACACCTGGATACCCTTCAACCGGTTCGGTTTGATTCCACAGTCCGCATTCCACATTCCGCAATTATTAGGAAGCGGTCGACGCTCCTTGTGGGAGTGGGAGTAGGAGTCTGACAGCAGGCGCGACCGGCCTCCTGTTCGTTTTTAAAGTCGTCAACGATGCGGGTAGAAAGTAGTCCGATGGATCCGGGCGACACGGCTTATTTATTTAGTTCGAAAATGACATTTACCTTTTCCTCGATGTCTATCTGGCCGAGTGCGAATGTCACTGCTTGGTCAAACGCGAATGGTTTACCATCCGGCGGCCCCACATCGCCGGATCCGCTACCGTTCCCTGATCCACTTCCCGTGTCGAAAGCGGGACTGTCGGCATCTTCCTCTCGAATAACATAAGCCCTTCCAACCGTTTGCCCCAGCTGTGCGGCGTAAAGTTGGGCCTTTGTGTATGCGTTCCTGACTGCCATCGCCCTTACCTGTTCCTGATATTTCTGATACTGACTGTTCTCGATGCTTATAGAAACTACGCGGTTCACGCCGGCCTCGATCGCCTTTCCGACAAAGCCATCAATCTTTTCAAGGTCCTTGAGTGTGACGAGAATTCGTTTGGTCACTTCGTAACCAATCAAGACGCTGGGCACGCGGACGCTCTTCACCTCCGTGTATTTGGGCGAAATGGTCAGCGTATCGGTTTGTATGTCCTGCGCCGATATATTAA
>JBBRUA010000238.1:0-4956 GCA_038248245.1 Pyrinomonadales bacterium
AACCGCGTCGGCGTCGAGGGCAAAGGCGAGAGCGTCTGGCTCGGTTGGTTTCTGGCAAAGAGCCTGAATGATTTTTCCGCAGTTTGCGATCATCGTAACGAAGTCGATCGGGCCGAAAAGTATCGCGGTCACGCTAAACTTCTTGTCAAGAATCTGGAAAAAAACGCTTGGGATGGCGATTGGTACATCCGAGCCTTTTTCGATGACGGAACGCCGCTCGGCTCGCATCGAAACGACGAATGCCAAATCGATTCGATCGCCCAAAGCTGGAGCGTGATCTCAGGAAAAGGCAAAGAAGAACGTGCCAAACTTGCGATGCGATCCGTTGACGAACATTTGATCAAACGAGAAGAAGAATTAGTCCTACTGCTCGACCCGCCCTTTGATAACGGCGTCCTCCAGCCCGGCTACATCAAAGGATATCCACCGGGAATTAGAGAGAACGGCGGACAATACACACACGCGGCGGCATGGACCATAATTGCCTTCGCACTTCTCGGCGACGGCGAAAAGGCGCATGAAATATTTTCGCTGCTAAATCCGATTAATCACACGCGAACAAACGAGGATGTCGAGAGGTACAGAACTGAACCGTACGCAGTCGCGGCTGATATTTATTCTAACCCGACCCACGTCGGGCAAGGCGGATGGACGTGGTACACGGGAGCGGCCGGATGGATGTATCGAGCGGCGCTTGAAAATATTCTCGGGTTCAAAAAGATCGGCGATACTCTCGAGATCGAGCCGTGCATACCGCGGGACTGGAAGGAATTTGAGATCGTATATAGGTTTAAAACGACGACCTATCAAATAAAGGTCGAGAATCCGCACGCAGTAAGCGGCGGCACGATTAGTATTGAAATGGATGGAATTACGCTCGCGATCAACCGCATCGAGTTGGTTGATGATGGAGAGACGCACAATATACAGATAGTGCTCGGCGGAGGTGAATCATGATCGTCAAAGAATTAACAAGGAGCGAATGTTTAGCTACCTTAACCAAAAGCTCCCTCGGAAGACTGGCAACAGCGAGAGACGATCAGCCGTATATCGTGCCGTTTCATTTTATCTTTGACGGGGAAAGCTTGCTCTATGCGTTTTCGACGCTCGGTCAAAAGATCGAGTGGATGCGGCTCAATCCGTTGGTTTGCGTCGAAGTAGGAGAAGCCATCGACCAGTCTGAATGGACCAGTCTGGTCATCTTCGGGCGTTACGAAGAATTACCCGACACGTTCGAGTTTGAAGCGGAACGCAATCGTGCCTACAAGCTGATATCCTCTCGCCCCATGTGGTGGCAACCCGCGGTCGCGAGCGGCGGCCTCCGAAGCCGAACGGCGACCGAAGAACCGGTCTACTTTCGTATTCACATCGAATCGATCACCGGACGCCACGCAGTCGCCGCGGAATCCAATCGGTAATTTCGTGATTGCGGAGCGTGATCGGTTTCGCCCCACGTCAAATCAATCTTTAGCCCGCTATCTAAAACGAATGCAAATCGATCGACGAATTATGACACCGGTCGTTCTTTGGAACGGCCGGTGTTTTTTCTCTGGACTGGCTGTTGATCGAATGTTTGTCTTAGTCATAATGCCTGTCTAATTTGCCCCACAATGCGACGGACGCCCTTTCTCCTTGGTCGGCGCTTACGATAGCTGAGGCGTGTCGTTAACAATAACTCCCGTATCAGTGCAGTTTATAAACGATCTGCCCGTGGCGCTTCGAATGGCACTGTGGTTGCTATATGGATGATGCGGCCAGTCAGTCGTGTCGATCAGATCAGCTTCCAACTTCTAAGAACTACGAAAGATCTGCATCAACGCTTCGGGCAGGCGGCACCACGGTAGTGGCAATTCGCTACTCTCCCAACAAAAACAATTTGATCAAGGCCGGCCCTGATCGCTTTTGCTCCGATCTTTATTCCAAGGAGAAATCTTTATGACCAAACGACGCCTGGTGCTCTCACCATTCTTTATTGCCCTCACGCTCCTGCTGGTTTCCGTTCCAATTACCGCTCAATCAATATCAACGTCGGTCAGCCCCGTCGCCTTTCAACAGGATAAGACTCAAACAGATACTTCCGCTCCGAAAACGACCGTTCCTAAGGCCGCGGACGACGCTGATAACAATTTCGGTTCAGTCAATGGCCGTGTGGTTCTGGATGTCCTGCCAACGCCGGAATCTAAAGCGTCGGTGACGAAGGGCGTCGGCGGTACGAAGGTTTTACTTCGGCGCCTTGACGGCGGGATGGCAAGCTTTTTGTTCGAGCGGCTTTCCGATGCTGACGGCAAGTATGACTTCCAATCTATTAGGCCCGGCAGATATACGCTAGAGATCGACCGGGCAACGTTGCCGGCCGATATACCTTACCCGGCACGAAAGATCGCGATAATCGACGTCGCCGTTTCTAAGAACTCCCACTTCGACATCTACATTCCGACGCAGCGGATGATCACGGGTATCGTTTTCACGGACGTCGATGGCAACGGCAAGTATCAGGAAGGGAAAGATCGGCCCGTCGAAGGCGCGCTTGTAACGGCGAATGGCAGTGTTGCTACGTCGGACGCTCGCGGCACGTATGTGCTCAGCGATCTGCCGCCGGGGCGAATCGGGATGCTTGTGACTGATCCCAAAAAGAATGAGAATACGCACGTCCTGCTCGATCTCGGATCGTCGCCGGTCGCAAAGCGTATCGTCAACGTGCCCATGAGCAGTTTCAACGACAACAAGTCCGGTGCGGCACGCGTGGTAAAGGCCGCAGTTGCTCCGTCGGTCGTCGCGAGCCAGGCGGCAGCGGTGCCGACGGTCAGCGTTGAGCGGAAACACTATCTCGCGTCGCCGCTGGTCGGCGAAGCGTATCGGCGAGAACTTGCGAGCCGTCCGCCCGTTGTCGAAGACGACGTTGTGCCCGCCCGCCCGGTGGTGGTCACTTCGGCGCTCGTCACCAACACCGCGATGGTTCGCCCGAGATATGCGGAGGCCAATTTTCAGACCGGCACTTCGATGTTGCTCGAGGAACAGCAGTTGTTGATGGCGGCGGGGAACGACATGCGCGGGTTCTCGACGGGTGACAACCTGATCGACGCATACATTGTCGATTCGAGCCGACGGCATTCGATCGATCCGTTGCTGATCTACGCGCAGATGGGGCAGGAATCGGCATTCAAGCAGCGTGCTTTATCCAATAAAGGCGCGAGCGGGCTGATGCAATTGATGCCGGCGACGGCTCGGCGGCTTGGCGTGACGAATATTTACGACCCGAAGCAGAACATCGAGGGCGGCGTTAAATATATGCGGATACTGCTCGATATGTTCGGTGATGTGAATCTCGCCCTCGCGGGCTACAACGCCGGCGAAGGCGCCGTGATCAAATACGGCTATCAGATACCGCCGTACAACGAAACTCAGGACTACGTTCGCCGCATCTCGGCCCGGTACCGAACGATGGCCCGCCCGTCGGTTGCCGCGCGATTTGAGAAGGGTAAGTCCAACTGATCGTTCGAATGTGAAGAGCCGCTTTCCGCTCGCATCTGTTCTAGTGTTCCCACAATCGAAAAAGGCTTCGTTAGTGGGGAACGAAGCCTTTGACTAGAGAGAGTTTGTGAACGCAGTTGAACAGCGGTTAATTTGGCAGGGAAATAGCAGCGAGATTTTTCTTGTAGCACGGCGGGCACATTCCGTGCGTCAGTCGCATGCTCGACTCATATTCCTGACGTAATGCAGGAAAGATGTCATTCCAGTGGCCGTCGAGTCCCTCGACCATGTCGCACCAGGAGCACGCCCGAATTAAATCGTTTTGCTGCGTCATCACATTTCCTATCGTCGAAACAAATGTAAAGTTCATGATCGTAGATTATCAACGTGAAATACCTCCGTCTGTGTGCTTACGCACGCTTTGAAAAAATATTTGATCTGTCGATGTATTGTTGATCGGTGAGCGGGAGACGGGAGTTATTAAACAAAGGCGGGCGGCAACTAGAACGCGTCGCGGGCGGCAAGCTAGAATAAAGTATTATGTACGCAGAACTAGCGAAACGAATATTAGAACGATTTTTCCCCGGCAAAAAAGAGGGCGAGGACACGGGTGTGATACCCGAAAGTGGCCATAGCATCCTCGGCAACATATCGGCCGGAAAGGGCACGATACTGATCGTCGACGACAACGAAATGATTCGGCGTTTCGCGCGGGATGTTTTCGAGGCGGGCGGATACACCGTTTTCGAAGCAACGAACGGCCGCGACGCTATCGCCATCTGCGAGCACTCGGGCGAATCGATCGATTTGTTATTGACCGACGTGATAATGCCGGTGATGGGCGGCCTCCTTTTGGCCGAGAATGTCGAAAAGCGATTCCCCAATATCGCAATCCTTTTCATGTCCGGTTTCTCAACCGACGCGACCCTGCATGACAGTGTCGGGAAAAGCACAGTCAATTTTATCCAAAAGCCCTTTAGCCCTGAAGCATTAGAGCTAAAGGTGAACGAGATATTCGATGCCCGCACATCAGTAAGGGCGCTCTAAATTGCACAGGCCCGCACGGAGTAATGGCGGACTGCGGACGTTGATCTTCGCCCAAGGTGCGCACGACAGTAAGGGCGGAATGCGGACGTTGAATGTAACGCCCTTACTACGTGCGGGCTTGTGCAAAAATAAAGCCCGCAACCCGGCGATTCAAGCGGCACGCATAGCCGACGACACAGCCTTTTCGCCGCCAATGCGTCCCATCCCACCAATTCTGCGTGGCTTCCGACAAATTTTGCGTGGATTCCCACCGATTCTGCGTGGATTTCCACCGATTCTGCGTGGATTCCCACCAAAAAGGCGCACCTTCCCACCGAAAAGGTTATCCTTCCCACCAAAAAGGAGCACCTTCCCGACAAAAAGGTTATCCTTCCCACCAAAAAGGCGCACCTTCCCGACAAAAAGGTTATCCTTCCCACCAAAAAGGCGCACCTTCCC
>JBBRUA010000239.1:0-4945 GCA_038248245.1 Pyrinomonadales bacterium
AAAAGAAAGGCCTCATGATTCACGAGACGCTCAGACGAAAGTTTTCTGATTTTCGGTTATCCAGCGACTCGTTGCTCGGGCGCGATCACGAGCGGTTTCGTCCAAATCGATTTCAGCGATCAGACGCGCAAGGTCGTCTGGTTCGTCGACGTCATACCATCTCGGCAGGACTAGAAGATCGACATCGGCGATGTTCTCGATATTGGCAACGGTCTGTTCGCAGGTTTTATCCGAGCTCCACGTTACACCGTCGAACATTCCTTTATGCAGCCGCGAAACTCCGATGAGATAAAATCCGCCGTCGTCGGCCGGGCCGATTGCAACGCCGTCTTCGTGCGACTGCAAATGATCAAGTGCCTGAGCCGAATATTCCGGTGGCAGCGTCGGACTGTCCGTGCCGATAACGATCACCGGGCCAAATCCCATTTCGAATGCTTCCGCGATCGCCGCATCGAGACGCTCGCCTAGTGTGCCGACGCGTTGCGGAATGTAAATATGACCGCCGACGAGAGTTTCGATCGCACTGCGTCCGTTTTCGGGTGTAAACGCTATGATTCGATGTTCAAAAACGGGTGCGAGATTAGTGACCGTGTCGGTCAGAAAGCATCTGGCAAGCTCCGTACATTGAACTTCCGATAGTAGCGGCCGAAGTCGTGTTTTTACGCCCGCAGAACCCGGAACCTTCGTCATTACAATAATTGCCGGCTGAGTCATACGAATGAATAACTATTAGAATCCACGCCAGAGTTTTAAATATCGCCCAAACCATTTCTGAATAAATGGCGATCTCAGGTTTTCAAGAGTTGCTTCCGTCCCGACGGCTTGAACAATTTTCGCGAGGGTCGGGTAAACACGGATGATCTTATTCAGATCCGTGATCTTCAGCTTTTCCTTCATGGCCCAGACGAATTCGTGTATCAATTCGCCTGCGTGTTCGCCGACGAGCGTTGCTCCGATGATGCGTCCTTTGTTTGTAACGACCTTGGCAAAACCGCCCGTGGAATTCTCGGCCTGTGCGCGGTCGTTTTCGGTGAATGACACTTTGTAAATCTTTACGCCGTCGCCAAATTTCTCCCGGGCGTCCGTTTCGATCATCCCGACGCGTGCAACTTCCGGTTCTGTGAAAGTCGCCCAGGGCACGACGCGAAAGTCGGTCTTCTTCTTAAACGGCCACGGCACGAACGCGTTTTGGATAACGATCTGCGCTTCATAATCAGCCATGTGCGTGAATTGAAAATGCCTGGTCACATCGCCCGCCGCAAAAATGTGTTTTTGCGAAGTTTGCAGATAATCATTTGTTTTTATCTGTTTCTTGTCGAATTCAACTCCGGCCTTTTCCAAATCCAAACCGTCGAGATTGGGCGAGCGTCCGACCGCGGCCAAAATTTCATCCGCCTCGATCTCAAACGTCTCGCCGCCCGATTCAACAGTCATAATCCTCGAACCATCGGAAGATTTACGAACCTTTACGGCTTCGGTTTTGTTTCGAATATCTACGCCTTCGGTGCGAAGCAGTTTTTCCATCAGTGCGGAAACTTCTTCGTCTTCCTTGGTCAGTATGCGGTCCGACCTTTCAATGATGGTCACGTGAGTTCCGAATCGTGAATATGCCTGGCCGAGTTCAATTCCGATCGCGCCGCCGCCCAAAACGATCAAGCGTCTCGGCAATTTCCTGAGATCGAAAATATTTTCGTTCGTTATAAATCCGGTCTCGTGCAAACCCTCGATCGGCGGCACGAAAGGTCGGGAACCCGTCGAAATACAAAATCGCTTTGCCTTCATCACGCGCATTTCTTCCGTGTCTTTCAACGAAACCTCGATCTCGTGCTGATTCAGGAATCGAGCGACGCCAAAAATAACCTCGACACCCATTTCTTCAAAAACCTCGGGTGCGTCGTGATGCTCAATAACTTTTATCACGTTATGAACACGGTCTTTAATGGACGCAAATGAATCATTCAGAAACTTCGGCTCAAGCGGTTGGAACCCGTATCGATCGGCCTCGCGCGCCTGATGCGCGAACTTCGCGGATTTGATCATCGTCTTTGAAGGAACACATCCGGTGTAAAGACAATCGCCACCGAGCTTATTCTTCTCGATGAGCGCGACTTTTGCACCCAATATTGCTGCACCGCCGGCGGCGACTAAACCGGCGGACCCGCCGCCTATTACGATCAAATCATAAGTGTCTGTCATTTAGTTCTTAACAACGATAATTCAAAAAACGAAACGGATTTAGGAATGACCGGTCTAACGTTCAACTTCCGAAATGTCACTCGGCTCATTGATCCGCCGCCGCACTTTCTTTATTGTCGAAAACAAACCGACAACTATCAGCAGAACAACGACACCGTAAACCCACCACGGTACATTTTTCCCGGCAAAGATCAGATAGATATAGGCTGAGATAAAGAAAAACATTGCCGAGAGTGCCGGCACGACGATCGACTTGTTTTTGCGATAGTTACGAATCAGCCAGCCGATCGAAGCAGTAAAAAAAGGAATCGCTCCTACATAGATCGCGCCAAAGATAAATGGATTTACACCATATTCGGAGCCAAGACCTAAAAACCAGTTTTGTATTGCATCCCAACTCATATTTAGAGAAGTCGCTTTTCTCGCAATTTATTCCCGGCATGAACTCATAAATGATTCAAGAAGAGAATCGTTTTTTGCATCTCAGCAAATTAAGTCCCTTTAAACCGGTCAAAAACCTCGCGGCTTTCGCGAAGTCTCGACCGAACCTTTTCCTTTTCATAGTCGGTTGTAAGCGTTTGCTCAGCAGTTTCGCCGATCAGCTCGATCTGGCTACGAAGTGCTGTTATCTGCGTTTCGTTTATCGCGCGTTCAGCGACAAACGAAATCGTCGTGATCAAGCGTTCGAAGATGGCAAAATTCCCATTGCCGCTGATACGAATTTGATCAAAAGCCGTTTCGACATATTCCCGAAAATTGGGTGCGACCGTAATTACGCGCGGGACGTCGTCTGCAGAGCGCACTTTTGCAGGCATTTGCCGCCTCGATATCGCAGCGACGATTTCCCCCAGATTGTCGATGCAGCCTATCGCGGTCGTCGTGTCGTTGACGCCCGGCGATAAAGCCTTCATCGCGATATCCACGATTTGGCGAATGCCGAAGCCCACGTCCTTTTCGATAGTGCGATGGCGGTCGAGAGTGAAGAATTCCTCGATCTCATCGCAAATTTGCTCGCTTTTTTCCCCACCGACGTCAGTTTTCCAACTCGGTGTGGCGGTGTCAGGAGCGATTTCCGCCAGCGTAGCGCCGCTTCCCGCAAACTGTCCGACGCCCCGCCGCATCTTGATCAAAATCCGATTTGCGGCAGCAAATTCCAAAAGCCCGTCGGTGTCAACGTTCTGCAAATAACCGGCGTCACGAGACGGAATTTTCCTCCAGTTCTTGACGTCCTCGGCTCGCCACATCTCGTGTTTTTCGTGCTCGGTCGCCGGGTCACCCATTTCCAGCGGAAATAATTTCTGAACAGACCGCTTGGTTTCGTCGGTGATATTGCTGAGAATCGTTGTAATTTGAAGGGAATCGGCGATGTGATGAATAAAGAAAATTAGCACGAGAACGCCGCCGATGGCCAGACTGAGCCCTGTTAGTACGGCTAACGACGGAACGAATTTTACTTCATCCCCTCCGCGAATCGTCCGAAGAACAATCAGGCAGAAGGCAAAGACCGAGACGAAGTAACCGAGAGCGAATTGATTTGCCCGGTCGCGCATAAAGTTTCGAAAAATGCGCGGTGTAAATTGTCCCGAAGCCTGCATAACCGCCGCTAATGTCAGCGAAAATGCTAGCGCGGCGACCGTCAGCATGGACGAAGCGATAGCGGTCAGCATACCGCGCGACCCGTCGGCTCCGAGACCAAATAGGCGGGGATAGTCAATTAACCATTCGGATTTTACGCTTGAATCGACTTCGATAAGCGTAAGGGCAAGGACCACCGAAAAGAGAATCATCAAACCGGGAACTAACCATAAGCTAGCCCGCAAATTAATCAGGAATTGCCTCATTTTGTTCATTATAGATTAAGTCGAGCCCTTACTTTGTATCAATGATTCCTTTGGAACACAGTGGATGTCGATTACCCGTTGGCCGCAATCTTTTCTGACAATCCTCGAATCTCTTCGCGCAAATTTCCGATCTCATATTTCAACGTCCTCACGTCTTCGGCACCGACGATTTCGGAATCCTTCGCCTCGGCGTCGCGCCCTACAAAGAACGTAGCAAGTGTTGCGGTCACATAACCGAAAACGGCAAAGCCGTATAGGGCGATGATAAAACAAAGGACCCGTCCTTCGGCGGACCTAGGAAAATAGTCCGAACCAATCGACGTCAAGAGCATTGCCGTCCACCACAGAGCGTCACCGTAAGTTTTAAAACCGTTCGGTACATCGCTTTCGAAAGCCAGCATTCCGGCGGCTCCCGCAAAACAAACTATCACCGAAAGAGCCACAACATAACCAAAGCCGCGACGGCTAAAGCTTGCACCGAGGGATTTCATGCCGCGATTTATCGAGGTCAGGACGCGAAAAAGCCTCACTCCGCGTGCCGTTCGTGCGAAACGAAGAAAGCGAAAAGCCTGAAAGATTCGAAACACCCGCAGTGCCGGAACAAACAGCGAGAGAGCGGTCAGCCAGTTTGATTTCAAATAATCGGTTTTATCCGGAGCGAGCGAGAATTTCAAAACGAAATCGAGAATAAAAATCACCCAGATTGCCGTGACGAATAACTCGAGTAACGGTGATAGGTTCCAAATGAGTTCGTAAACAAGCAGCCCAAGCCAAACGAAGCCAAGTATGAGCAGCGGTGTTTCCAGCCAATCGTCAAGATGCGTGATCAATCCCTGCCGTTCCGCCTTTACGCGCTCGGCTATAGCGTTGTTTTTGATTTTTGCCCGGTTACCCATTCGATGATTCTA
>JBBRUA010000240.1:0-4914 GCA_038248245.1 Pyrinomonadales bacterium
CGACATCCACTTCGCCGTTGTCGGAAATCGGACGAACGACGTCATGAAAACGCTCGCCGTTCTCTCCGCAATTATCCTGCCATTGTCGCTCATCGCCGGCATTTACGGCATGAACTTCGACAATATGCCTGAACTAAAAAGTTCGAACGGCTACTTCCTAACCCTTGGCGCAATGGCCCTGATCACGATCATTCTTCTATTCTATTTTTGGCGAAGAGGCTGGATCTTCCAACGCGACAGCGATATCGAGATCCCGCTAAAGGCTGATGAACAAGGACACAAACCCGGCGATTTCTAGGAAGCGGCTATGCCTTAAAAACTCTATCCCTGATCGATCAACTTTTGCACCTGCAGATCGCCGAGGCCGTAAACTCCGGCTAATTTTGTGAATTGAGCAAAAATATCTTCTGACTTTGGATCAAGTCCTTCCAAGATCTCGGCAGGGCGTGTGTCTTTGTCGATCGCGGCCTGGCAGACCTCGACAAGGTATGGGAAACAGGGCGATTCGGTGGTCGAAAGCTCAGTAAGCCTGACACCATCGCCTTTTCGATAGGCGTTCCATAGAGCGGCTCCGAGTGCGATGTCTTCGGGTGCGAAGTAGGTTCGGGCGTCGTAGCAGGTTTGCAACTCAACGGCGGAGAGTTTGCCGAAGCCATCCCAGCGATCGTCTTGGGAAAGGACGACCGGTTCGACGCGATAGACAGCCGCGCCGGTTTCGCTCAGGAGCCACAGACAGAACCACATGTTCACGCTGCAAAAAAGTTCGTATTCGAACCAAAGATTTACTTCCGCGTCCTCGTCCAGATCTAACAGTTTCGCGAGTTCGTCGGCTACCGTTTCGTGATAGACGATCTCATCTTCGCCGTACTCGGAAAGGATAAATCGAGCCCGTTGATCCCAAAATTCCGGTAAAATATCCGCTCCTACATCGCCAACTATCAGACATTCCCGGCAAACAAGTACCTCGCCGTCGATGTTCGTTTTTCGAAATTCCTCAGCGATCGCATCGCCGGGCAAAACATGATAACTCATATCATCATATACACGGCATACCCGACCGCGAGGCAAACACCGGCATAAACGCCCGCGAGAATGTCATCGGCACAAACACCGATACCGCCCGGCAAGATCTGTAGCGCGTCGATCGGGTAAGGCTTCCAAATATCGAACAGCCGGAAAAGCAAAAACCCTGCCAAAACAAACGGCCAGCTGATACCGAACGGCACAAACATGAACGTAATAAGCTGTCCGATGACCTCATCAACAACAGCCTCAGACGGATCTTTATTGCCCAAGAGCGGAATGGAACGCCCCGAAGCCCAAATGCCGATAAGCGTAAAGACGGTAAAAAGGATCCCGATCTCCGCCCCAATCAATGCTGCCGTCTGGTCAACCCGAAATCCGTGCTGAACAAAGAACAATCCTTCCGTCCCGCCGATCCATCCAACTCCAAGATAGATCAAAACGCCGACCGCCGACCCGTATGTTCCCGGAGCGAGCGGCAGATAACCAACACCAAACGTCGTCACCGCTAAGGATAAGTAATCGACGATGCCGCTCGGTTTTCGTTTCTCGACGGAGTCCTTCATACGGTTTCTTAGGTCGGTATTAACCTAAAACTCAATTCCCTGCTGAGCAAAAATTCCGGCGTGGAACGGATGCTTGATCTCCGTCATTTCGGTGACGAGATCCGCCTCTTCGATCATTTTCGCGAGTGCGTTTTCGATATTTCGTCCGGTCAAGATTAAGTGAAGGTGTGGCTGACTCGCCCGAACGGCCCGGATCTCGGCGATCACCGAATCCATATCAAGAAATCCGTAACTCAAAACATAAAGCAGTTCGTCAAACACAAGCACGTCCAGATCGCCGTTCCGCATCTTCTCCACGCACAACGCCCACGTTTCTTCGCTGGTTTTAATGTCCTGAGTTTTGTCGTTTGTGTCCCACGTGAAGCCGTCGCCCATCGTGTGAACCTCGATGCCGAGTTTGTCGAAGGATTCGTGCTCACCGTAGCGGTCGGTTTTGGACTTCATGAACTGGATCATGCAGCAGTTCATCTCGCGTCCGGCTGCCCGAACCAAGACGCCGATCGCGGCGGTCGTTTTGCCCTTGCCGTCACCGGTGTTGAGCATCAACAAACCTTTTGTATTCTCGCGATAATCGTCGCGTCGCCATTTGTAGCGTTTTTCTGCCATAAGTCAGTCACAAGTCGGAAGTGCCTGCGTGAGCGGGCGGAATGATGTTTGTTTGATGGGAATTCGCAATCGGCTTCAGCATAGCGTTCGCGATCTGATCCAACGGCTATTTATCTCTATCTTCGTACCGCCCGCTTACGCAGGCGGTTCTGACCCATTGTGTCCATTGCCGCCGTTGCCGTTGCCGTTATCGAGCACGGCTCGCACGGCTTCAACGATCTGTGCTTCTGCTTCGTCCCAATTCCCTTCAATACGGAGCCCCGAGGCGTTTTTGTGGCCGCCGCCGCCGAACGTTTCGGCGATCTTCGCGACATTGATATCGCCTTTCGAACGAAGGCTGACGCGATACTTATCCTGACCGACCTCTCGCATATAAACCGCTGCAACTACATCTTTCGCGGCCAGCGGAATGTTTACAAAACCGTTGTTATCGCCATCGATCGCACCCGAAACCTCTTTCATTTCAAGCGTTTGGCGTAGCGACGCGATGCGTCCCGACTCGTCTCGCTTGACTGTTCCGAGTACGTGCCGCATCAGTTCTATACGCGACCAAGGATAATTGTTGTAAACCGCCTCTGAGATCGTCGCGGGCCTCGCGCCGGCCTTTATCAGTTCGGATGCGACCTTTAATGTCCTCTCAGATGTGTTTGGGAAATGGAATGACCCGGTGTCGGTGACGAGCGCCATGTAAACGCATTCAGCGATCTCTTTGGTGATGCGTCCGCCGATGGCTTTGCAGAGATTGTAGATCATTTCGCCGACCGCAGATGCCGTCGAATCGATCCAGTTTACGGTGCCAAAATGTTCGCTGGTGGCGTGATGGTCAATGTTGACCGTGAATTCCGATTCGAGGCCGGCGATGCCGGGTCGAGCGAGGTCACTGCATTCAATGACAAATATCGCGTCGTACTTGGCGTCGATCGCCTTCACGTCACGTATGTCATCGGCACCCGGCAAGCTTTTATATGCCGGTGGAACGTCACCGTTTACCAGAACCACCGCGTTTTTCCCAAGCGAACGCAATAGCCAACAAAGCCCCAACGACGATCCCACACCGTCACCGTCCGGCTTAATGTGCGTCGTTATGGCAAACTCGTGCTTATTTTCAATTAACTCTACTACTTGACTTAACACTCTTTGCCCAAGTGATGAGTAACGAATCGCGGATCGAACAGGAAACTGTTTTCAGATCGTCACAGATCGCTAGTCAATCATCACTATCTTCCTTCTCTTCAAATTCACCCCTGATCGTCAGATCCTGTAGGATCTCAGTGACACGAGAGGCATTTTCCTCAGCCGTGTCGCGTACAAAATGTATATGCGGTGCGTGCCGCAGATCGAGATTCATCGCGACCTGTTGCCGGACAAATGTCGATGCGTTTCGCAAAGTTTTCAGTGCTGCCGCGATCTCGTCATCATTGCCCGTGATCAACACAAAAACCTTCGCATCACGCAGATCGTCGGCAACCGTCACATCCGTAACCGTCACCATCACGAGTCGCGGATCGTCGAGTTCAAACCCGACAACCTCACCGATCTCTATTTTCAATGCTTCCGCAAATCTCTCCGGTCTTCTCATTTCTCGTAGTGGAACCGGCAGGCTACAACAATTATTTGCTCGTCGTTGACGGAATAAACTAATCGATGTTCCCGCGTGATCCGTCTAGACCACAACCCCTGATATTTGAATCGCATCGGCTCAGGTTTTCCCAGACCGCGAAACGGGTCACGTTGTATATCCTTGATCAACTCGAAGATCTTCAGTGCCATCTTCGGATCCGCGCCCATCCAAAAGTTAAGTTCCGTCTGCGCGCTAGGAGTCAGCAATAAGTTTTTCATATTGCTTCATATCAAGAGGAATAAACTTCTCCGGATGCTTCAATTCTTCGAGAGCTACTTCCATTCGCTCGCGGCTTGCCTCAGTTGAGAGCAGGTAATCGGTCGCGTCCATTTCTGCCTCTTCGTTGCGACGAACGACCACGTCTACCTCGACTCCTTCATCAAACGGCGACTCAGGAATCTCGATTCGTCCTCCAGGCTTAACAACGATCCGTTCTCTAATTTCGGTGATCATAATTAGCTACCTCGCGGATAATTATATTACAACTCCGTCGCCGCAGTTCTTTCAACGAAGAACGCTTCGATCACGTCTTCCAACTTGATGTCGTTGTAATTGACGAGACTGATACCGCATTCGAAGCCCTGTTTGACCTCGTTGGTATCGTCCTTAAATCGTTTGAGGGCCGAAATATCACCTTCCCACTGGACCATGCCGTCGCGGATAAGGCGGGCTTTTGCTTGACGGCGAATAAGTCCCTCGGTAACGCGGCAACCCGCAATCGTACCGACCTTCGAAACCTTGAACAGTTCCTGAACCACCGCCTTGCCGAGAATGATCTCTTTCTCGATCGCGTCGAGCATGCCGATCATCGCAGCCGTGATCTCTTCCTCGACCTTGTAAATGATCGAGTGGAGGCGAATATCGACGTCTTCGTTCTTGGCGATTTCAGAAACGCGGGCCTCTGGCCGAACATTAAATCCGATGATGACCACCGCTGTCGAAGCGTCGCCCGCCTGCGTCGCTGAAGCCAGCAGAACGTCCGATTCTGCGATCGCACCGACGCCGGCACGAATAACGCGAACCTTGACCTTCTCGGTCGAAAGCTTTTCGAGCGTTCCCTTAAGAACCTCGACCGATCCTTGAACGTCGGCTTTGAGA
>JBBRUA010000241.1:0-4882 GCA_038248245.1 Pyrinomonadales bacterium
GAGAAGCCGGCCGACTCCATCCTCGACGAAGTTCCCGTTCATTTTCCCGCATTGATCGAGGGGTTAAAACTAACCAAAAAAGCCGCCAAGGTCGGGTTTGATTGGGAAGATGCCGATCAGATATTTGAAAAGCTGGATGAAGAGACGAGCGAGTTAAAGTTGGCACTAAAAAGCGGTGATAAAGAAAATATTGCCGAGGAGATCGGCGACCTTCTTTTCGTTATCCAAAACCTCGCCCGACATTTAGATGTCGAGCCTGAAACAGCTCTCAAAAAAACAAATCGAAAGTTTCGCAAACGCTTTAAATTTATCGAAGACCGCCTAAAAGCTCAGGGAAAAACGGTGGTGGAAGCAGATCTGGCTGAAATGGACACCCTCTGGAATCTTTCCAAAGGGGACTAATTCGCAGTAGCTACAAATTAACCGGTGGAATAAAAAAAAGGCTAAAGCGCTAGTCGGTGAGTCTAAGCATTTACGAACGAAAACAGACGGATGTTACAAAGATGTTGTACTCCCGAAAAAGGCATTGACTAGGATGAGGATAAGGGTTATCTTATCACTAAATTCTGCGGAAAATACTTTAATTAAACGATTTTACAGGAGGATCGAAGGATGAAGAAAAATTACAGATCGCTGTGGCTACGTAGTCTAACTGGCTTAAGTCTGGTGATTACTTTACTTGTTAGCTCGTCGATGGTTGTTCTCGCCGCTCCAGGCAATGCACTATCGGGTGAGATAATTGTATCAGGTCACAGCGCCAGCGGTGAAAAAGCGTCGGTTATGCTTAACGGTGAAAAAGCGATCAGCGGTCGTACATTCTTTTCGTCCGCGACGATCGCGACTCCGGAAAACAGCTCGGCAATCATCAATCTCGGAAAGCTCGGCCGTGTTAGCTTATCGCCTAATTCTAATTTCAGTTTGAATTTGAGTGATAATGCCATCTCGGGCGACCTTGCCTCAGGGCAGGTACAGGTTTTTAATAGCCAAGGCGTCTCGGTGAACATCAAAACGAAAGATGATGTCATCACCAATGACTCAACCAAGGCGGGCGATGTAACGGTTGATGTTACTACCGGTACGGCCTCGGCCAGCAACGACGTCGGTGACGTTTACGTCAACGGCGAACCTGCCGCTGCCGCAAAAATGACCAAACGCAAAAAAGGCTGGATCATCTTCGGCGTTATCGCCGCAGGTGTCGCAACCGGTTTGATCATCTATTACGCAACCCGTGACGACGATGTCGTCAGTCCCCGAAGATAGTTTGTTGAAATCCACAATTAAGGAACACGAGCGGTAATTCGCTCGTGTTTTTTATTGTCCGGCCACTAAATTTTTGGCAAACGACGCCCGGAAACTTTTTATAAATTCGATCCATCGCAGTCGATCGAAAACGGCAACGCAGACTCTATCCCCTCCACGATTAAAAATCGCCCACGCTTAATCTCGCGGATTCTCGCTGGAAATTCTGGTAATTAAATCTTCGATACGTTCGGTAACATACATTCAAAATGCCTTGAGTGCGTCCATCATAGTGAAGGGTCAAAAGTTTTACTATTTTGCGATCAGGAAGTCGAGTCACGAGAATCAAGGAGTAAACAAATGGATAATCAAAAACAGGAAACAGTTGGAAATGGAGTTTCAAAAGATAAGGGCTTTGGTTCGGGCGGCGAGGCTCAACCGAATCGGGATTTCAAATCCGCGAACACGCCCGTTCAGGCGTCGCACCAATCAAGTGCGGGATCGAGGGATTTAGGAAATACGCTGGATAAGGCAAAAGATACGGGAGCGAGTCTCTTGAATCAGGCGAAGTCAGCAGCAGGCGATGCGTATGATTCGGTTGCGGAAAAGGCAGCTTCTACTATCGAAGATCAAAAGGCGGGATTCTCGGGCGGACTGACGAGCGCTGCTGATACGGTAAGACGCGTGAGCGGAACTCTGACTGAAGGAGATTCTAAAAACGGCGTAACCGAGTATGCTGCCCAGTACACTGAAACGGCGGCCAAAAAACTGGAGCAGGCAGCGCAGTATTTTGAGAGCACGGATATGAAAAAAATGTTTCGCGATGTTGAGTCTTATGCGAAACGCAATCCGGCAATCTTTTTAGGCGGTGCATTTGCCCTCGGTGTTATCGCGGCACGATTTTTTAGGAGTTCGCCGACACCAACGCTGTCAACGGGTCAATTCGCGACCGGTACCGATCATCAATTGACGGCCGGCTTCAAGCCAAGCGACAAGTCTTCGGGAACCGCCGCCGGGATGTGATAAATAGGAGGCAGCATTTATGGCACAGCATCAAATGGCCAAAGAGGAACAAAGCCTAGGTGACCTGTTAGCTGAATTAGCGGGCGAAACCGGCACCTTGGTGCGGCAAGAAGTCGCGTTAGCTCAGGCTGAGATAACGCACAAAGCGACAAAGGCGGGAAAAAATATCGGATATCTGGCAGTCGGCGGGGCAGTCGCATATGCGGCGATGCTCTCGGTAACGGCGGCGGTTATTCTGTTACTCGCCCAGTTTATCCCGGCTTGGGCTTCGGCTCTCGTAGTCGGACTGGCGATCGGCGGGGCGGCCTATTTTGTGATCAAGTCGGCACTTGCAGAGTTGAAAAAAACCGATCCGGTGCCGCACGAAACAATTGAAACGATCAAGGAGGACGTAAAATGGATCAAGAAAGAAGTGACGTAGAAAATTTTGACGGTGGAGATCCGGTAAAGCTTACGGTTGATAGCAAGGACGATGAAAACTTCGTTTCGGGCACGGATGATCGGGAGTTAACAGCTTCGAACAACAACCCGAGCAAACTTGAAACCGACGGTGACGATCAATTGCAAGAAACAGAGCAGATCAAGGATCAGATCGAAGCAACGCGAACCCAGATGGGCGAGACAATCGATGCTATTCAAGATCGGCTTAGTTTTTCTAATTTGTCCGAGCAGGTATCGGATCATGTAACAAATGCAGTCGAAACGGCGAAAGACGCGGTTTACGACGCAACCATAGGGAAGGCGGCAGGAATTATGAAAACTTTTAGCGAAGAAATCTCGAAAACATCAATTGTACAAACGGTAAAAAACAATCCTATCCCGTTTATTCTGATCGGAGCCGGAGCCGGTTTGCTAGCCTACCAGAGCTATGGCGGACAAGGGAAGAGCAGCAGCCGCCGCCGTGAGTTTAGGCAAGAAACAGGCGGCATTCACACTGACTCATATTCGTCGCCAGCCGACTTAAAATCCGACCTCGGCGGCGTCACGGATACTGTTGCCTCTGCGGCCGGGACGGCCTATAACAAGGTGAGCGGCGTAGTCGGCAGCGCCTACACCGGTGCCGGCGAGGTTGCCGGACAGGCATATGACAAGGTCGGTGACCTCGGTATGGCGGCCAAGGATAAGTACGCCTACTACATAGAGGAAAACCCTCTCGCGGTCGGTGCTGTCGCTCTCGCCCTCGGAGCAGCGGTGGGTATGGCAATCCCGGCTACCCGCTACGAAGGCGAACTCATGGGTCAGGCCCGGCAGGATCTAATGGGCAAGGTTCAAACGACCGCCTCGGATCTTCTGGACAAAACCAAACAGGTTGGCGCGGATGCCGTGGCGGCAGTTACAGAACAAGTGCAGTCGGCTACTAGCAGTTAGTAGTGTTATCGGAAATAAAAGGGCGACCGATTTACAAGTCGGCGCCCTTTATTGTGCAAACAGATCGGCGAGACACTTTAATATCTCGAGACGTTCGTTGACATCTACTTCGCCGACTTTTTTAACCAGCCTAATTTTATCAACCGTCCGAATTTGATCGAGAATAACCGCTCGCTCGCTATTCAAAACATTGACCGGAACGCGGGTTGGATAGCTTGAGCCTCCGGCAGAGAGTGGAGCGACAATGACATTTTTCAGGTTGCGGTTCATCTCGTCCGGCGACAGAACGACACACGGACGGGTATTCTTGGCGTCTTTCGAGGCGTGAGTGTCGAGATTTACGAGATAGACATCAAATCTGCTTACCATTGCCACTCCTTTTTCTCAAACGCCGTCGGTGTGTGATCGTCTAGCAGTTCGTCGTCCTCATTCTCAGCCATTGCCTTGAAGAGCTCGTCCCAATGTGCCCGCGGTTTCTGAGCGTTCCGGATAAGGATGCCGTCAGGATGCAGTTCTAGTTCTACCTCGCCGATTATGCGGCTCTCCTCAAGGAGAACTTTCGGCAGGCGCACGCCCTGCGAATTACCGATCTGGATGATCTGACTCTTCATAATTACATCGTAATTACGTCTCGCGATTCCGTCAACTAATAGAAGAAATGCCGCCCATATAAGGAAGTAGTATTTCCGGAATACGGATCGATCCATTCGCCTGTTGATAATTCTCAAGGATCGCGATCCACGTTCTGCCGACGGCCAGGCCGCTGCCGTTCAGCGTGTGGGCGAACTCGGGCTTTGCTCCGCCGGAACGCCGAAAACGCAGGTTCATTCGACGAGATTGAAAATCGCCGCAGTTCGAACAGCTCGATATCTCGCGGTAAGTTTTTTGTGATGGGAGCCAGACCTCGATGTCGTAAGTTTTCTTCGCACCGAAGCCCATATCGCCGGTCGAAAGTACAACCGTTCGATACGGCAAGCCCAACAGCTGCAAGATGTGCTCGGCGTTAGTGGTCAGCTTTTCGTGTTCGTCATCTGAGTTTTCAGGCAAACTAAGCTTTACAAGCTCGACCTTTTCAAATTGGTGTTGACGGATCAGGCCGCGCGTATCCCGACCATAACTGCCCGCTTCACTGCGAAAACACGGCGTGTAGGCGACGTATTTTTTGGGAAGTTCGGAGGCGTCAAGGATCTCTTCGGAATGATAATTGGTCACAGGCACCTCAGCCGTCGGAATGAGCGCAAATCCGCGTTCA
>JBBRUA010000242.1:0-4875 GCA_038248245.1 Pyrinomonadales bacterium
AAACACGCATAAAGGAAGCGAAGGCGGCGGCCTTTGGCCCCGCCGCCATGAATCCCGTGATCGGTGTCGGAGCACCTTCGTAAACGTCGGGCGTCCAGACGTGGAACGGAGCCATCGCGATCTTAAATCCGAAGCCAATTATCATCATCGCCGCACCGACCAGCAGAAGTGCTGGGAAATTCGGATCTGACATTTTCTGAGCAATCGCCGTCAGATTGGTCTCACCAGTCGCACCGTAAACAAGCGCCATTCCGTAGAGCAAAAATGCGGACGCGAACGAGCCGAGGATGAAGTATTTCATCGCCGATTCATTCGAACGCAAATCGCCTTTTCTGAGGCCCGCCATGACATAGGTCGCGATCGAAAGCGTTTCGAGGCCGAGGAAGATAATGACCAGATCGTTGCCCGCCGACATCATCATCATGCCGAAGGTCGCAAATAAAAGTAGCGCGTGATATTCGCCCACCGGCACGTCTTCGCGCTCGACCCAAACGGTCGAGATCAGCACCGTCATTGCCGAAACAAATAGGAAAACGAACGAAAAACTGAGCCGCAGATTGTCGTGGGCGATCATTCCGTTCCAGCCCGACGCGGGCGAACCGCCGCCCCACATCGTCGCGAGAACTATTCCCGACGCCAGAATGCCGAGCAGTGCTATCGCACCGGAAACAGCTCGCTGTTTCGGAAAATAACTGTCGTAAACCATCACGATCACACCGGCGAGGGCCACGATCAATTCCGGAAGAATGAGCGAGACGTTCGCGTCGGGTGCAACCAGATTTGTTAGAAAAAACGTGTTCATTTTGCTTTCAATATTTCGGTTCCAGTACGTATCGTCCTAACCGGAATATATACTTCTTAAACCGCGCCAATAACGCTTTAGTGCTCCGCTTTCGACTCCGCCGTTTTCGGCATCGATTCGGCCTTCTCAACCGTGCCGCCGGCACTGAGCATGACGCGGGCTTCGATCGCTTTGACACTTTCTTGGGTTCGGTCGAGTATAGGTTTTGGGTAAACGCCCATGTATACCATTAAAAATATGAGCGGTATCATTAGCCCGATCTCTCGCCAACTGAGGTCAGCCAGCGTTTTGTTTTTGTCGTTCGTAACCTTGCCGAAGAAAACTCGCTGGACCATCCACAGCAGATATACCGCCGCGAATATGACTCCGGTTCCGGCGACCATCGTCGCAACGTAATTCCAGTTGAACGTCGCCGATACGCCTAAAACCTTCGATTGGAACATGCCGACCATGATCAGAAATTCGCCGACAAAACCGTTAAGGAACGGCAAACCGACCGATGCCATCGTCGTGATAACGAATAGCGTCGCGTAGATCGGCATCACGTTCGCGAGGCCGCCGAACTGGTCGATCGCACGAGTGTGACGGCGTTCGTATATAAAACCGACGAGCAGGAATAAAGCTCCGGTTGTCACGCCGTGGCTGAGCATCGTGTAAATCGCACCCTGCATTCCGGCCTCGGTGAACGAGAACATCCCCAAGATGACGAAGCCCATGTGGGCGACCGACGAATATGCGACCAGGCGTTTTACATCCGGCTGGACCATCGCGACGAGGGCTCCGTAAATAATGCCGATGACCGCCAAAGTGATAAACAGCGGTGCCATATCGCGGCTTTGATCCGGGAACAGAGCAAAATTGAACCGCATCAGGCCGTACGTTCCCATCTTCAGCAGAACCGCGGCGAGGATCACAGAACCGGCGGTCGGAGCCTCGGTGTGCGCGTCCGGCAGCCATGTGTGGAACGGAAACAACGGAACCTTGATCGCGAACGCCAGAGCGAACGCCATGAACAAAAGCATTCCGGCCTGCGGTGCGAAGACCAACGTGCCGTTATTGAGCGCCGTCATTATTGCGACCAGATCAAACGTTCCCGGAAAACCTGTCTGATCGGCGTAAATGTAGTACATCGCGATGATCGCGACCAGCATCAGCAAACTGCCGAGAAACGTGAAGACAAAGAACTTGACCGCCGCGTAAATGCGGTTTTCGCCGCCCCAGATACCGATCAGGAAGAACATCGGGATCAGCGACGCTTCGAAAAACAGGTAAAAGACGAGGAGATCGAGCGATACAAAAACGCCGATCATCGCCGATTCGAGCAATAGCAGAAAGACGTAAAACGCCGTCACGCGTTTCTCCACCGCATTCCAAGTCGAGATTACGGCGATCGGCATGATAAACGTTGTCAAGATCACCAGCCAAAAGCTGAGTCCATCGACGCCGATGTGATAGTTACTGTTGATCGCCCTTATCCACGGCACGTTCTGCTCGAACATAAACCCGCCGGGCGCCGCCGCCGATTTCGCGAACATCGCCAGCGACACGACAAAATTCAACAGGGTAAATCCGAGCGTCAGCCATTTCAATTGACCTTCTTGCTTCCAAAACATCTGATGCGCAAGCGTAAGCACCGCACCGAGGATGGGCAGTAGGATCAAGATCGTCAAGAGATTGTTGTTAAAT
Source organism: Pyrinomonadales bacterium (assembly GCA_038248245.1). Lineage (GTDB taxonomy): Bacteria > Acidobacteriota > Blastocatellia > Pyrinomonadales > Pyrinomonadaceae > OLB17. The sequence continues at coordinate 2,489 of JBBRUA010000242.1, forward strand.
AGCTCCATTATAAATTTAACCGCCAACTACGGTTCGATCGAGTAAAGATCATCGGTCTTCAAAAAACCTCGCGTCGACTTTCCGCTGTCATTGACGTAGGTTGCCTGAGCTAAAACACCCTGCTCATCAAATACGCGGACGACCTGGTTCTTGACGACAAACGCTTTGCCTTTGCTGCGAATGTCTGCCTTTGTGTAAAAAAAGGATTTTGCTGCTGAGATCATTCTAACCTCGTACCAAGTTCCGGCCGTCGTAAGCGAAAAGTCTTGACCTTCATCATCTTTCAGCGTTGGAGCGACGTTCGCACATCCGCCATGGTTACTATCAAGTTTTAGGTTGACGCCGGTTTTACCGTCACGCTCATATGTAGAGAGAGTGCCGTTTATCACTTCGCCGCCCATCACGGGATGCCATGTTTTTACACTAATGCTTTCACCGTCACCGCTCTCCCCGACGATCAAGAAACTGCAGGTAAATTGCGGCCGTCCTTTGTCGTTGAGACCGGTGGATTCGTTGAAATAACCCGTCAGCTTTCCTTTTTCGTTGGCACCGATTACGAGACTGCCGTAATCACCCGAACGAATCGTTTGTTGAGCAACGATCGTCTGAACCGAAATTGCCAAAACTATTGCAAAAAATATCGTTTTCAAAAATCTCAAATAACACCTCTAGCTAATTAATTTAATTCCGAAATATATGAAATATCCTACGACGACCAATGCCCCAACTAGGATCACTGCCGCGTAGCTGCGGACGTAGCCAACCTGCAGTTGACGGACGACGCCGCCGAGCTCCATCACAAAATTGCCGATACCGTTGACGATGCCGTCGATGAATCCGACATCAAAGCCTTTCCACAACTGGATTCGCGAAAATCGCGTGATCGGATCGACGATGTAACCGTTGTACAATTCGTCCAGGCGCCATTTGTCCTCGAGGATCTTTGGCATCTTGCGAAGCGGGTTTTTGCGGAAGGCAAACCAGCCGATCGCCATGCCGATGACCGCCATTATGACCGAGAGCCCTGCGAGGAGGCGTTCTTTCTGAACGACTTCAGGTGCATGCGACTCTGCCGCCTCACGAGCGGCAACGGCGGTTTCCATTTTGGTCTCTGCGATTACCGGTTCGAGGACGTGCTCAAACACGTTCGCATCTTTTATTCCAATTATCGAACTCATCGCATACGGTACGCCTACGAGGCCACCGACCGTCGAAAGAAACGCCAAAATAATCAGTGGAACCGTCATCACCCACGGTGATTCGTGCGGTCTGAAGCCGACGGGCAACGCGTGGTGATGCTCTTCTTCGTCATCATCGTCTTTAACGTCATGAACGTCTTCCTGAGCAGCGTGGCCGTCCGTGCCCATCTGAGTATCGTCCGCCAACGCATTCGAATCTGGCGCGTGTTCGCCGTCGATCTGATGATGAAAACGCTCTTCGCCCCAGAATGTCATTACCATCATTCTGGTCATGTAGACAGCAGTCAAAACCGCAGTCAGAACTGCGACGCCCCACAAAAACTCCTCGCCCGGAAATGTACCGGCCGGAAAGTATTTGTCGGCGGCAAACGTTTTGTAGAGTATCTCGTCTTTAGAGAAAAATCCTGCCCATATCGGGATGCCGCAGATCGCCAACCAACCCATCGCCATCGTGGCGAACGTGATGGGCATATACTTTTTCAGATTGCCCATCTTTCGCATGTCCTGTTCGTGGTGCATTCCGTGAATGACCGAACCTGAACCTAGAAAGAGCAACGCCTTGAAAAAGGCGTGCGTCATCACGTGAAAGATCGCAACTGTAAATGCGCCAACGCCTGCCGCCAGGAACATAAATCCAAGCTGCGAAACCGTCGAGTAGGCGAGCACCTTCTTAATGTCATTTTGCGCGATAGCGATCGACGCGGCAAATATGGCAGTGGCCGCACCAATAATTGCGATTATCCACATCGCCGTTGGCGACATTTGATAGATCGCGTTAGACCGGACAACCAGATAAACGCCCGCCGTCACCATGGTTGCCGCATGGATCAAAGCCGAGACCGGAGTCGGTCCAGCCATCGCGTCCGGAAGCCAGGTAAGCAACGGAATCTGTGCCGATTTGCCCGTTGCACCGATGAACAGCAAAACGCCAACCGATGTCAATCCACCCGCAACTATAGCTCCCCACGTAAACGGATCGGCCGACATATTGGCCAGGACAAAGGTGAATACGCTTTGAACCTCCACCCCATCAACTGTCTTGTCAAAAAATGAGATCGAACCGGTCAGCGTAAAGATCAAAAAGATCCCGATCAGCACGCCCCAGTCGCCGATGCGGTTCATGACGAATGCTTTTTTCGCCGCCTTTCTAGCTTCGTCTTTCTTTATGTAATATCCGATCAATAAGTA
>JBBRUA010000243.1:0-4874 GCA_038248245.1 Pyrinomonadales bacterium
ATCTTGAACAGGCCGTCCGTCGAAGCACGGATCTCGATGCCCGGGGCACGAGACTTCCATTGATCGATCTCGGCGGGAACGCCGAATCCGTCGACGGGCGGAATGATCTCGACATTTACGGGTTGCGGTACGGTCTCGCCGAGCGTTCCGTTCGTTACCTTATGCCACGACAGGCCCTCGAATCGACGCTTATCCTTGAGTTTTTCGCGCAGGATGTACTTATCCTCCTCGGGTTTGATGGTCTCAGCGGTGTCGTCGGTAATGACCTTATCGATCTCCTCTTCGACCCTTTTTTTGACGCCCTTGTCGCTGACGGCGACGAGAAGTTCACCGTTCTCCTTCCAGACGGTTTCGACGTGTTTGTTGTCATCGGTCAGAACGAGTTCGAGGCCGGGGAAGTCGCGGCTCATCGAGTATTTGATGATTGCCGGTGTTTCTTTCAACCGCGCAAAATATTTATCCAAACCGTCAAAAAACTCATAACCCTCGCCATTGACGAAAACGCGGCGACCGCCGTTCTTGCCGACCATGAAGAGTTCTTTCGAAACACAATACTCACCGCCGCAGCCGAGGAATGGCGGTAGCTCGTCGACTCGATTGGTGGTGAGATACGTCTTGATCTCGTCAAATTCGTATTTGGTCAGTTCTCGTTCTCGGTAGCGGGAGTCGTCCTCGTCCCAACTGAAAACAACGCGGTCGGCGTAAATGCGAATGTAATTGACATCGTAGCCGTACACGCCGAGCAGGGTGGGATCTTTTTTAAGTTCGGCCTGGATCTTTTTTTCGTTGCCGCGAATCGTTTCGTTCTCCGAGCCGCCCCAGCCGTTATACATCGAATCGTCGCCGACACTCTGATATAAGGCGTAGAGGAATTCGCTGTAACCATCGCCGGCGCCGTCGACGAAGAATGCGGTAGTCGCACCGAGGATCTTGGCTTCGCCTGGGTGAAGGGATAGGACCATTGAACGTGCCTCGGCGGAATCTTCACTTTCAAGATACCGTTCGGCGGCGGTCGCGAGCCGTTTGTCCGCCGATCGAAGGCTCTCGGCGACCTTGATGACCGGCAAGCGGGCACGGATCATGCGGGCACAGGCGAGCATCGACGCCTTCGCCTGCGCATTTTCGCCGTTGAGGATAGTTGCGTAGGCGTCGTCGGCCTCGAGTAGACAAGCGGCGAAACCTTGTGCGGTCGGCGTTCCGTTCTGAAGATCGACAACGTCCGCGGCTTGCTTTTCGCGAAGAGCTTTTCGCTGGCTAAGGATGCGGACGGCGGAATCGACAGTGGCATTGTCATTTTTAATATCGCGAAGCAAAAGCGAATTTATGACCGAGTTTTGCCATCTCATTGCCATTCGGCGAAAGGCGAGCGATAGCCGTTGGTTGGTTTTATCAAGGCTTTCGATGCGGTCCACGAGTGCCTTTCCCAGCTCGTCGGAAATCTCGGTCGAATTGGTCAACTGAGTTGCGAGCATCGCTTTGAACTCGACGGCGGTCAGTGGTCTATTCGTCATGCCGGGAGCTGCATTCGCCAAATTTGACGCGTAGATCGTGTTTGAACCGGTGAGTCGCGGATCGGTGGTGGCACCGGCGGCGGCGGCCTCCTCGGTATCCATATCCTGACGGACGCCTTTGGCGGCTTGCTCAAGAGCGTCCATTTGCTCGGGAACGGAAAATCCGCCGCAGGCGAGCAGAGCACTCATCACCTGCATCCGTTCGTAAAGATCGCCGCTACTCAAGAGCCGCCGCAGAGCCGAATTCGCCCGCCCGTCCTTCTGTTTAGCTAAGGCCCGAACCGCCGACATTCTGAATGCAGTTGCCTCTTCGTCGGAATAAACGCTCGGGTAGGTTGTATTTGCGAGCCTCATTGAGTTGGCGGCATTCGCCATAGTGTTCGCCGCCACGGCCATTGCATTTGCCGCCAGATTTGCAGAGTTAGCCATTGCGTTAGCTGAGTAGCTACGCACAACTCGCTTCGTTTTCTCATCCAGCATTTTGATTAATCCCGGAACGGCCTCGGGCATTTCGATCTCGCCGAGTTTTGAGACTATCGTTTCGCGGGTGTTGCCGTTATCGACGGCCCAGTTCGGATCTTCGAGCCATGGGAGCAAAGCACGGATCAGCTCGGGATTGTTGGTGTCGAGACGAAGCGTCAGGTTGCGAATGGCGGCACCGCGAATGAGCGGATCGTCGCTTCGCAAAAGCTCGATCATTTTTTCAATATATTTTTCGTCCGGCGAGATCAGTATCAGTGTCGTGAGGCCGGTATACCGTTGCATCTTGACCAGCGATTCGTCGGCCATCAGCGAATAGTACCAATCGTCGCGCCCCGAAAATTCCTTTTCGCTGACGAGAGCATCCATCGCGAGATCGCGCATGCCGTCGGGATTATCTTTGTTCTCGACCATCGCCTTTAATTCGTCACGATAACGCTCGATATCGCCGAGCGAATCGGTCTCGACCGCGTGTTTGTAAAGTGCCCAGGTCGCCAGAGCCTTCGTAGGTTTGCCGCTGCCATTTGCGAGCAAGCGGTCGATCAACGGCTGCGCCTTATCAAAATCGTGGCGGGCGAGGGCGAGCAGTTCTTCCTGATTCGTGACGTAGTCGTTCGAGTCGTTCGCCTGTGCGGCACTACGGGCGAGATCGTCGCTGAAAAAACGGCTGTTGAGCGTCAGCCAGGCTTTGATCTGTTCGCGGACATCCTTATCAAATGCACCGGTCGTGCCTTCGCGATCGTAGACGCCCTTGACGAAATCGCCGCCGTCTTTGTCATTGACGAAAACATTGAGGAACTGGGGCAGCCGTTTCGAATCTTTTTCGATCTCTTTTTTAACGCGAGCGAGGTTTCGGTCAGAGATTTCAGGCGTGTATCTGAGGCGTGTGTAGCGTTCGCTCTGGCCGGACCAATAGTCGAGAAGGTCGTCGGTCGAAGCGTTATCCGGCGGCGTTTTGCTGGTGCTGTAAAACGCGGCATCGCGCGATGACGGCGGCCTGACCAGCGGATTTGGCGGAGGCGGAGCGGGCAACTGGAGCATCCGCGTGACCACATCTTCTTTCGCTGCCGAAGTGTGCAAGAGAAAAACCGAGAAAACGGCCAGTAGACTAAGGCAAAACGCGGAGGCGCGAATAAGATTCTTCATGTTTAGCTCCTGTAATCGACGTGGACAGTGCGATTATAAGCCTTTCGTATCTCAAATCAAAAAAAAAGTTGCACGGATTTCTCAAATGTATTTTCCCGCCCCGAGTCGATGGCTAAAACGACGCGGATTTACTAAATGGCGGCCACCGTTTACGATTAGAAACAGATGAGTTACCGCATTTTTTATTCGCCATATTATTACGCTGACATTGGCGAAGGGCATGTGTTTCCGATAAGAAAATTCGAGATCGCGAAGAACATTTTGCTTGGCGAAGGCACACTTAGCCCGGATGAGATCATCGCTCCCGAACCTGCGGCGACAGCCGACCTTTTGCTCGTTCATACTGAGGATTACATCACGCGTCTGGTGGAGGGAACTCTGACGTCGAAAGAGGTGCGAAAGCTTGGGTTGCCATGGTCGCAGTCGCTGGTGAGGCGTTCGTTTCACGCGATCTCGGGGACGATCAATGCGACGCGGCGTGCCCTGACAGATGGCGTTTCGTCTAATTTGGCAGGCGGCACGCACCACGCCTATCCCGATCGGGGCGAAGGCTATTGCGTGCTTAACGATATCGCGGTCGCGATCCGTGTGCTCCAACGGGAAAAACTGGCTAGCCGTTTTCTGATCATCGATTTGGACGTACATCAGGGAAACGGAACGGCCTTCATTTTCCGCGATTCGCCGGAGGTTTTTACTTTTTCGATGCATGGAGCGAAGAATTATCCGCTGTTCAAAGAACTATCGACGCTCGATATCGAACTCGCCGACGGCACCGCCGACGCTGAATATCTGGACACGCTCGAACACGCATTTTCGCGACTTCGATTGCATGATCCGGACATTATCTTCTACCTTGCCGGGGCCGATCCGTATGAAAAGGACAAGCTCGGACGGCTGAAGATCAGCAAGGACGGCCTCAAACGCCGCGACGAAATGGTGCTCGAATTTGCCCGCGATCTCGGCACACCGATCGTCACGACGATGAGCGGCGGCTATGCGACAGAGATCGACGATACGGTCGATATTCACTGCAACACGATACGGGCGGTGCGGAGCGTTTTCGGCTGATAATTGACTTTGTATTATATAAAGTGAATAATCCGTAACTTGTTCTTTACCAATTTTTAGCTTTGAGGTGCCGGTTTTTCAAGATCCGGCCGAAAAGGGAAAGCCGGGTGAAACCCCCGCACGATCGCGTCACTGTCACAGTCAGAACGCCTGCCTCATAAGTTATTGCCTAAACAAGATGTTTCGCGTCAAAACATCGCGGCAAACACGGCCCCGGAAAAGGGAAAACGTGAAAAAGCGAAAAAGTTGTTGCGTACGATAAGACGTAACTTTTTCACTTTTTAACCTTTCCACTTTTACACTTCATTCGCCTTGTTTCTCGTATTCGATTTATATCGACGCGGGATGCAGGGCGTTTTCTGTTGGGGAGCGTGATTAAAAGTGAAAATGTGGAAAAGTAAAAAAGTTTTAGCGGTGTTGCTGTTTGCGATCGCCTTGATGGGCGCGTGTCGCGGCACTGCGAACGTCAATTCCAATGCGAATGCCGACGCGATAAGGCCGACGCGGATCGTGACGGATGATCTGGATCGGCGCGTAACGATCCCGACAAAGGTCACTCGCGTCGTGTCGCTGGCACCGAACCTTACCGAGAGCATCTTCGCCGTCGGAGCCGGCGATCGCCTCGTCGGCGTGACCACGTTTTGCAATTATCCCGAGCAGGCCAAAGCA
>JBBRUA010000244.1:0-4853 GCA_038248245.1 Pyrinomonadales bacterium
AACGATCTCATTAAGATTACCGCTCTCAAGCTTCGCATCCGGCAGCCTGGCGAACCGCGAAAATTCGTCCACCATTGATTTCAGCGAACTCACTTCCCGCAGAATGGATGCCGTGCTTTCCTCTACGACCTCACCGATCGCGCCGCGATCATTTATCTGCTGGCCGCCGCCATTCTCTAAATGGTCGGTGGCGGCAAATCTTTTGGCGATCCGTTCGGCGGAAAGCTGTATCGGCGTCAAAGGATTTTTGATCTCGTGCGCCATTCGCCGGGCGACTTCCTGCCAGGCGGAAGCACGCTGGGCGGCGATCAATTCCGAAAGATCCTCTATGACCAAAACCGTACCGTTCTCATCCGGTAGCGACGATGCCGTCAGGGCGACCGTTAGCCCGCTTTCCGGCTCGACTGTGCCGTCGATCTGATCCGGCTTTAAGACCGTTTGTTCCGAAGCGTTTCCGATACGCTTGGCTCGATTTATTAGCCGCTCAAGGACACTGCCGTTTTCGTCGTTGACCAAAGTCTTGAGTTCGACACCCGAGAAATTAGCATCCTCAAGCCGTAGAATATTTATTGCGGCACGGTTTATCGTACCCACACGATTTTCAGCGTCGAAGGAAATAACGCCGGTCGGGAGCGTTTCGAGGACGGTTTCAATATATTTGCGCCGCTCGCTGAGTTCGGCGGAATTTTCCTCAAGTCGTGCCGACATTCCGTTAAACGCGGCAACCAGCAGTGCGAGTTCGTCCTCCGCCAAAACTTCGACGCGGTGACCAAGATTTCCTTTTGCGATCTCGTCGGCTCCCATTGCCAAGGCTTTGATCGGAGCAGTGAGGCCGCGGGCGACGTAGAACGCGATCCACATCGACGCGAAAATCAGCAAAAATGTGAGAACGCCAAGTGTCAGCAAACCGACCTGCCTAATCGTCACCTGCTTTTCCTTCAGACGCTCGAATTCGATCATCGAATTGTCGACTATCTGGCTAATGCTTTCCTCGGCGAACGGATCCGGCACGACGATCAGCGTCCGCCCGCCGGACATTGGAGCGACCGCGACATCGAAACCCCGTCCGTCGCGCAGAATCGAAGTTTCGGGATTCTCGGAGCGAGCTTCGAGCAGGATCGCATCGAGTTCCGCCTTCTGATCCGCCGGGATCTTTTTCGCAAAAAAGCTGAGCGGAACTTTCTTCGCGGTTTCGATCTCTATGTAAGAAAGACTGCCTGCCTCGGCAACCCGCCGGAGTTCGTCATTGGACGGCATTCCTGTCTCTAGCGTAGTCGCAAGCATTTTGGCGGTTTCGTCGAGTTTGACGGTGCGGTCGGTGATCGTTCTTTCCTGTAATTCCCGAGTCTCCTGCAGAACATTTGCAGGAATTTCAGTGAACCAACGGTCGAGTGCCCGGTTCATGAACAGATATGAGAAGACAGCCATCGCGATGATCGGCATCAGGCTGACCGCGAAGAAATACAACAGCAGCCGCGTCTTGATCTGCGAACCAAGCTCAAGCGTTCGCCGCTCGCGCATCAGTTTGAAAATGCTGCGCAGGAAGATAAAGCCGAAGATAATAAACGCGATGAAGTTCAGCGACGATAGAGCGTAGAGCAGAACGAGGTCGCTGGACGTTTCGATGGCTAAGTTTTTCCAGAGATTCGAGGATTGAAGCAAGACAAGGAGAACGAAAAGCAAAAGTACGGCGGCGCCCATCACCCAGGGCGTTTTGCGTCTCTTTTTTGGCTCGATCTGGTTCTCCACGACAGCAAGTTTAACATAAACGCCGTACGCACTTAGCGCCCGTTGTCCGCTCGCCGACTATTGGATAGAATCAATGCGGCGATGAACAATCTAAACGCTTTCATTTTCGACAAAAACGGCAACCTGCGAAGCGGTTGGCGGTCCGGGATCTTTCTGTTCGCGTTCATATTCGTCTCCGTAATTCTCGCTACCGCCGCCCAAGCCGCATTTGCGGTCGCGGGATTGGGAGGCCCGGGGAATCCGTCGACAGTTTTGGTCGTGAACGCAATGCTCTCCCTAATCCCGGCGCTCGTGATCGGCTGGCTTTGCGGAAAGTGGCTCGAAAATTTGCCGTACAAAGCTCTCGGTGCGGCTTTTACGAAAGGATGGTTGAAACATTTTGTTGTTGGGTGCTTTGCAGGAGCTTTAACGCTTAGTTTTGCGGTACTGATCGCGTTCGCCTTCGGCGGAGAAAAATTCGTATTGAATCTCGAAGTAGGCACGAACGCTGTCGCCGCTTCGCTCGGAATATCATTCCTGGTCTTCGCTGTCGCCGCCGCGTTCGAGGAAGCCTTGTTTCGCGGCTACATCTTGCAAACATTCGAACGTAGCGGTCTCGCATGGTTTGCGATCCTGCTGACGTCACTGTTTTTCGGCGCGGTTCACGCCGGCAATCCGAACGCGGGCGTTATTTCAACCCTGAACACAATTCTCGCCGGCATTTGGTTCAGCGTGGCTTATCTCAAAACTCGGGATCTGTGGTTTGTCTGGGGATTGCACCTGATGTGGAACTTTACGCAGGGCTCGATCTTCGGCATCGAGGTCTCGGGCCTGACCAACATCACGACAAACCCGCTGCTCAAAGAAATTGACACCGGCCCAACCTGGCTAACCGGCACAACCTACGGCATTGAAGGCGGCATCGCCTGCACGATCGCGATAACAATCTCGACCATCGCGATCTATCTGTGGCCCAAAAAGTCTGTACCACCTGCGTAAGTGGGTGGAGTAGGAAATATCAGCTCTGCTTGACCCAAGAATCAAAATCCCGCAGATCATTCCCTTGACCATTCGTCACGTAGTCGCATGCGTTCCAAACGTTCTCCTCCGTCCAAAGCCACCGTTCACTTCCCTTGTCAGACCACGGCGAATGCTTATCATTCCAAAGGCCGCGTTCACGCAATTTTCTTGTCGAGTATGCCTTTAATGCATTGAGAGCAACCGCGGGAAGGTGCGACCCTATGGAGCAAACTATGTGGGCGTGGTTTGTTCTAACGTGTACCGCTCTCAGTTTCCATTTACGATGAACGCAAACCTCGCGAATTGCATCAAGCACTGCCTGGCGCATTTCCGCGCTCAAATACACCGGTTCACGTCGCATCGTGTTCCGGCTTACTCTATTGAGTGTTTCGTTCGGAGAGATAAAAGGAGTACCAAAGACGTTATGATCGCGATCCGTAGAACCACGCTCATCCCCGTGAAGCCAGGTGCCATAGCAACGAAATGTAATTAGGTACGCTAGCGCTACATTTGTGTCATTCCACATAAAATATCTGTACCGCCTGCGTCAGCGGGTGGAGTCTCACCACCTGCGTCAGCGGGTGGAGTCTCAAAAGGTCTGTACCACCTGCGTCAGCGGGCGGAGTCTCAAAAGGTCTGTACCACCTGCGTCAGCGGGTGGAGTCTCACACTTCATATCCCCCGCATCCAGGGTTTTCTAAGCGACTGACTCAAACACCACCCGCTGACGCAGGTGGTACTGACTTAGCCCGCCCTGTCTGTACCGCCTGCGTAAGCGGGCGGAGTAACGCAGGTGGTACCAACCTAACCCGCAATGTCTGTACCGCCTGCGTAAGCGGGCGGAGTTTCCGACAAACTAACTCTGAGTTGAGCCATACGATACCCGGACGATTGAACACACCACCCGCTAACGAAGGTGGTACCAACCTAACCCGCTTGTATCTTAAACGATATATCCATCGCCCTCGCGGAGTGGGTGATCTTGCCGACGGAGATAAGATCGACGCCCGCTTCGGCGTAGGAGCGGACGCGGTCGAGGTCCATGTTGCCGGAGGCTTCGAGGAGGACGGATGGATTAATGTTGCGTGCCATATCGACAAGTTTGGCGGCTTCTTCGGGAGTTTGGTTGTCGAGCATGATGATCTCGGCACCGGCTTCGATGGCTTCGCGAAGCTGTGCCCAATTACTGATCTCGACCTCGATCTTGTGAAGATGCCCGACCTTTTCGCGGGCCGCGGAAACTGCACGAGTGATGCCGCCGGCGAGGGCGATGTGATTGTCTTTGATGAGAACGCCGTCGTCGAGGCCCATGCGGTGATTTTTACCGCCGCCGACCGTGACCGCGTATTTTTCGAGGGCCCGCAGACCCGGCGTCGTCTTCCGCGTGTCAACGATCGAAGCGTTCGTGCCTTCGATCGCCTTCACGAACTGCCGCGTCAGCGTCGCGATGCCCGACATTCGCTGAAGCAAATTAAGCGCGGTGCGTTCGCCGACCAGCAGCACGTCCGCATAACCTTTCACTGAACCGAACACCGTGCCTTCCTCGATCTCGTCGCCCTCGCTAAAGCCTGTCTCGATCTCACCGCAGTCCGGATCGAGCTGAAAGAACACCGCCTCGGCGACCTCGAGCCCGCACAGCACGAGATATTCCTTCGCCAAAAACCGCCCGATGCCCCGCGTATCCGCCGGCACCGTCGCCGTCGTCGTCACATCGCCCCGACCAATGTCCTCAGCCAAAAACTGCCCGATCGACGCCAATATCTCACCATTCTCAAGCCAATTCATAATCGTTTAAGTCAGTACCACCTGCGTCGGCGGGTGGTGTACCAAATGTCAGTACCACCTGCGTCAGCGGGTGGTGTACCAAATGTCAGTACCACCTACGTCAGCGGGTGGAGTGTTCGCGTAAGTCGACCGCGTGCTCTCAAAACAAAATGTACCAATTCTGGCGAGATTTTACCACGTAGCCTCGCACCCGACCCACCCGCTCACGCAGGTGGTACTGACTTACCGACCGCACCCGACCCACCCGCTCACGCAGGTGGTACCGACTTACCGACCGCACCCGACCCACCCGCTCACGCAGGTGGTACTGACTTACCGAC
>JBBRUA010000245.1:0-4844 GCA_038248245.1 Pyrinomonadales bacterium
AATATATTTCGACCGTGGACAGCGGCAACCTCGCGGGTCATCTCATCGCCGTCGCTGAAGGATGTCTGGAATTCGCTCGTAATCCACTCTTTGGCGAACACACTCTGAATGGCTTCGGCGACATTATCAGTCCTCTCAAAAGTGAGATCGAACGGCTCGAAAAAAGCAATTTGCTAAACGGCTCCGTCGAGCTAAATGCAATTAAAACCGCCATCGGCGATGCGGAATTGGTCATCTCCAATTTCCATCCGGCCGATCGGGACGGATGGGAAGAATTATTTTCAAATCTGGCCGCGAACGGGCAATTGATCAACGATCTAATAGAGAAGTGCATCGTACCAAAAGACGAGTTGTCGGAATTAATGTATTGGACGACGGCCATCGTTAGGCTCGCGAAAAATTGCGAACGCGACCTGCAGATGTTGATGATGCCCGATCCGGCGAACCAGCGGACGGAGCAGGTTGAAATAGCAAGACAGCAATTCACTGAGCGGCTGGAAAGCGTAGCGGGCCTCTGCCGTCGCCTCTGCAAAGAAATGGATTTTGCCTTTCTTTATGACGACGAGCAAAAGGTTTTGACGATCGGTTATCGTCCGACTGAAAACGTGCGGGATAATTCTTTTTATGACCTGCTTGCATCCGAAGCCCGCCTTGCGAGCTTTATTGCCGTTGCGTCAGGCGACGTCGAGCAAGAGCATTGGTTTAGACTCGGGCGCGGACTTGTCAGCGCTGACGGACGCCGTGCTCTCGTATCCTGGTCGGGCACGATGTTTGAATATTTAATGCCGCTGCTCGTAATGCGAAATTACGAACGTACCTTGCTCGACGAGACTTACCGGACGGTCGTGCGGCGGCAGATCGACTATGGAAAGGAAAATGACGTCGCGTGGGGTGTTTCGGAGTCAGCGTATAACGCCCGCGATCTGCAGCTCAATTATCAGTACGCACCGTTCGGTGTTCCAGGTCTTGGACTAAAACGTGGGCTTTCGGAGGACCTTGTGATCGCACCGTACGCAACGGCGCTCGCCTTACCGATCGCACCGGCGGCGGCCATGGCAAATTTTGGCCGGCTTGCCGATGAAGGTATGTTCTCTCGCTATGGTTTCTTCGAGGCAGTCGACTATACGCGAAATCGGCTTCCGCCGAAGCAGGCATCCGCTCGCATCGAAAGCTATATGTCGCATCACCAGGGAATGATCCTGGTCGCGCTCGATAATGTTTTGCACGACAATGTGATGCAAAGGCGATTTCATCGCGACCCGATGATCGAATCCGCAGACCTTCTCCTTCAGGAACGTGTACCGCGTTTCACTGAAGAAGCAGAACGTCCGGGCGGTGCTGAAACGTCGAACGGCCACGACAAACGAGCCCGTGCTCTCGTTTCTCCAATACCTCGTCGATACACCTCGGCCAACCAATCGAGGCCGCAGGTTTGCCTTTTATCAAACGGCAATTTCACCTCGATGCTGACCACCGCCGGCAGCGGCTTTTCGCGTTGCGGGAACCGAGCGGTAACGCGTTGGCGCGAAGACGTCGTGCGTGACGATTGGGGACAGTACTTTTACCTTCGCGACGTGCGAAGCGGGGCGATCTGGTCGAGCGGGTTTCAACCAACTCTTCGCGAGCCGCAGGATTACGAAGTAACGTTTACAGAAAGCAAGGCCGATTTTAGGCGGCGCGATGCAGGAATTTCGACGCACATGGAAGTGATCGTGGCAACTGAAGACGACGCGGAACTGCGGCGTATCACAATGACAAACGATTCGAGCCGGAATCGCGAGATCGAGATCACAAGCTACGCGGAGGTCGTCCTGAGCGAACAATCCACCGACGAATCGCATATGGCGTTCAATAAGATGTTTGTGGAAACCGAGTATATTGCCGGGCAACAAACCATTCTCGCTTGCCGCCGTCCACGATCGACCGATGAAGCCGAAGTTTGGGGAGCACAAACAGTCGGAGTCGATGGTGCCGTAATTGGAGAGATTACTTTCGAATCCGCGCGGCTGCCCTTTCTCGGTCGTAACCGAACAGTTCAAAACCCGATCTCAGTCTCGGACGATACAGAGCGATCCGGAACGGACGGGGCGACTCTCGATCCGATCTTCAGTTTTCGCATACGCGTTGCAATCGAGCCGGGGAAATCGTTCGCAATAGTCCTTTCAACCGTCGTCGCTGATTCGCGTGAAAAGTCACTCGTCTTAGCCGACAAATATCGCGACCCAAATTCGTTTAGCCGAGCTGAAAAACAGGCGTGGACCCGTTCGCAAGTCGAGCTCCGACATCTTGGGATCACAACCGACGAAGCCAATCTGTTTCAACGTCTCGCGGGCCACTTCATATACACGGATGAAACATTGCGGCCACGCGCCCGAGTTTTGAAACTCAATCGAGGAACTCAGAGTGATCTGTGGAAATACGGTATTGGTGGTGATCTCCCATTGATGATCGTTCGCGTCAGCGAGGGCAAAGACGCTCGGTCGGGGATTCGCCAGATTCTGCGTGGACACGCCTATTTGCACAGTAAGAAGATCTTGTTTGACCTGTTGATATTGAATGATCAGCCCGCGAGCTATGAACAATCGTTCAATGAGGATCTACATGCGATGATCCGTTCGGGCGGCATGCAGACTCGTTTGGATACGCCGGGCGGTATATTTTTGCGGCGCACCGACATCATGACGGAGGCTGACCGCCTGACGCTTCATACGGCGGCGCGGGTTTGCTTTGTTACCGAACGCGGAACGCTGGAAGAAGAACTGGCACGAAATATAAAGGAAACGGAGACGCCGCGGTTGTTTATCCCGAAAAAATCTTCGTTGGTTTATCCCGAAACGGCTGACATCGAGCCCGAAATTGATCTCAAGAATGAATTCGGCGGTTTCACCAGTCAGGGAAGGGAGTTTCGCATAAAACTGGTACAAGATCGGTCCACGCCGGCACCGTGGTCGAATGTTATTGCTAATGAGACGGGATTCGGCTTCCTGACTACGGAAACCGGTATGGGCGTGACCTGGTCAAATAACAGCCATGAAAATCGTTTGACCGGCTGGTCAAATGACGCTGTAAGCGATCCGCCTACGGAATGCATCTTTTTGCGTGACGAGGAAACGGGAAGCTTTTGGACGCCAACCGCTCTCCCGATTCGCGAAAATTCACCGTATGTCATCACGCACGGCAGCGGCTATTCGATCTATGAACATACGAGTCACGGAATCAGCCAGGAATTGCTGGTTTTCGCCCCCGACAATGAAAATGTAAAGATCTCGCGGCTGCGAATGACGAATCTCACTTCACGGACCCGAAAGATCTCCACTACGTATTTTGCTGAACTGGTACTCGGGGTGAACCGAGCCCAGTCCGCTCCGTTCGTTATCACGGAGATCGACTCTGTAACCGGAGCTATCCTTGCGAAGAATCCCTACAATGGTGAGTTTGCCGATCGAATTGCGTTTGTCTCATCGAGCGAGTCTTCGCGTACCTGGACGTGCGACCGACAGGAATTTATTGGCCGTAACGGTACGCTGGCGCGTCCCGAGGCAATGCTTCGCACGAATCTCTCGGGGGCAAACGGTGCCGGACTAGATCCCTGTGCGGCAATGCAAACCAGTATCGAGATCGAACCGGGTAAGACTCGCGAAATAGTGTTTTTGCTTGGGCAAGAGGACACACTCGAAAATGCTAGGCGTTGCGTCTCACTCTACTCGCAAAAAAGGAATGTTGATGAAGCATTCGCTCAAGTAAATGAGTTTTGGAATAGAACTCTGGATACAATCCAGATCAAGACGCCCGATGAATCGACGAACGTGATGATGAATCGCTGGTTGCTTTATCAATCGCTGGCATGTCGTTTCTGGGCAAGGACCGCGTTTTATCAATCGAGTGGTGCATTTGGTTTTCGCGACCAACTCCAAGACTCGATGGCACTCGTTTATACGCGGCCGGATCTATCCCGGGCTCATATTTTACGGGCGGCCGCACACCAATTCAAAGAAGGCGACGTTCAGCATTGGTGGCACGAACCGTCAAATGCCGGAACGCGCACACGCATCTCGGACAATTTGATCTGGCTTATTTATGTTGTTTGCTTTTACGCGGAAAAAACGGGTGACACCGCCATTTTTGATGAGGTCGTGCCGTTCCTTGACGCCCCGGTCTTAGCGCCCGGTGAGATGGAGGCGTATATTCGACCGATCATCTCAGGCGAAACCGGCACAATATTTGAACACTGCGTGCGGGCTCTGGAAATAAGCTTGCCGACCGGTTCGCATGGGTTACCGCTCATCGGGGCGGGCGATTGGAGCGACGGCCTGAACCGCGTCGGCGTCGAGGGCAAAGGCGAGAGCGTCTGGCTCGGTTGGTTTCTGGCAAAGAGCCTGAATGAGTTTTCCGCAGTCTGCGATCAACGTAACGAGGTCGTTCGGGCCGAAAAATATCGCGGTCACGCTGAACTTCTCATCAAAAATCTGGAAAAAAACGCTTGGGATGGAGATTGGTATATCCGGGCCTTTTTTGATGACGGAACGCCGCTCGGCTCGCATCGAAACGACGAATGCCAAATCGATTCGATCGCCCAAAGCTGGAGCGTGATTTCAGGAAAAGGCAAAAAAGAACGCGCAGAACTTGCGATGCGATCCGTTGACGAACATTTGATCAAACGAGAAGAAGAATTAGTTTTACTGCTCGATCCGCCCTTTGATAACGGCGTCCTCCAGCCGGGATACATCAAAGGCTATCCACCGGGAATTAGAGAGAACGGCGGACAGTACACACATGCGGCCGCGTGGACAATCATTGCCTTCGCACTTCTCGGCGACGGCGAAAAGGCGCATGAAATATTTTCG
>JBBRUA010000246.1:0-4844 GCA_038248245.1 Pyrinomonadales bacterium
AAGGCAATGAGCGTCGGACCCAATCCGAGACCGAGTAGGTTGATTATAAAAAAATACAGTGCTGTCGCCTGGCCACGCATTCGGTTCGGCATGATTTGCTGAAGGGCCGCCGCCGCAACGCCGATCGGAACGCTTGTCAGAAAAGCGACAGGAATATAAAGGACGAGGGCCATCTTTGCATCCGGCACGAGTGGATACGAAATAACGAAAGGAATAGCCAGTAAAACGGAATAAAACGCTACCCGCAGATTGGCGTCCTGTGTTCCGCGGCCGGCCATAAAATCCGCGATCTTGCCGCCGAGAGCCACACCGAGCGTCCCGAAAATCAGGACGACAATTCCAAGGGCGACACCGATCTCTCCCGCCGTCCAGCCATGATTACGGACAAAAAAAGTTGGCATCCATGACGCAGTCCCGTAAGTTGCGACGGTCAAAAGTGCGATGCCGACATTGTGTGTGAAAATTGTCGTTTTATTTGCCGCCAAATAGTCAAAAGTTTCCCGCATTGAGACGGAACCGCCGTCCGTCGTTTTAAGTCCACGACGTACAGGTTCTCGCACGGTAATCATTAAAGCCGCCAAAGCGATCCCCGGCAACCCGACAACGAAAAAGATAAACTGCCACGGGTGAACGCCGCCCAAAATCGGAACGTGCCAAACTTCCTGCTGGCTTGCAAACTGAACGACCAACCCTCCTAAAAGAAAGGCAATGCCCGAACCGATATAAATTCCCATCGAATAGACGCTCATCGCGGTCGCACGTTTTTGCGGTGGAAAATAATCGGAGATGAGAGAATAGGCGGCGGGGCCCAGTGTCGCCTCACCCACGCCGACGCCAACGCGAAAGAGTAAAAGCGACGAAAAGGAATTTGCCAGACCGCAGGCAGCAGTCATTAAGCTCCAGAGTACAAATCCAACGGCAATCAGCATTCGGCGGCTTCCCGCGTCCGCTAGTCGCCCGACGATAACACCAAAAAACGTATAAAAAACCGCAAAACTGAAGCCCATCAAAAGGCTCATCTGCGTATCCGAGATATTTAAATCGCGGCGAATTGGTGCGACCAAGAGATTCAATATTTGGCGGTCAATAAATGAGAAAACATAAACAAGTGTCAATACGCCGACAACATACCAAGCGTAACGTGCCGGCGGATAAGGGTATTCGATCTTGGATAGCGGATCTTGAATCCCGGACTGTTCTGACTCCCCTGGGTATTTTTCTTCGGTTGTCGCCATAATACCTACCTTAATTGCCTTGACGTTTGCATATTTCATTACCCTTTACATTGCATTCAGAAAAGTTTGTGCTCGAGCTGTTTTCTGTTTTTCACTATTTTTGAATCTCCATTTCTCTTAGTTCACGCTTCAAGATCTTGCCGGTCGCGTTCATCGGCAGGCTGTCAAAGAACTTGATCAAACGCGGGTATTTGTTGGCGGCTATTCGTTCTCTCGCCCAAATGCGTAATTCTTCACATGTCATTTTCGCATCGGTTTTCAAAACTACACAGGCCTTTATTTCTTCACCGTACTCTTCACACGGCACCCCTATAACAGCGACGAGTGAAATTGCGGGATGGGTCATCAACACTTCTTCAATCTCGCGGGGATAGACGTTGTAGCCACCGCGCAATATCAGATCCTTTATTCGGTCAACGATCGAAAGATAGCCGTCCTCGTCAAACGTGCCGACATCGCCGGTGTAAAACCAACCGTCGCGAATTGCTTCGCGTGTCGCGTCGGGGCGTTTATAATAACCTTTCATTATATTGTGACCTCGAATGACGACTTCGCCGCGTTCGCCAGTTAAAACCTGCTCGCCATTTTCGTCAACCAAGCGGACCTCGCAAGCGGGCAGAGATTGCCCCACTGTCCCTGGCTTATGCGGAAGTTCAACGTGATTATAGGTGGCAACAGGCGACGTTTCTGACAAACCGTAGCCTTCGGAGATTGAAACGCCCGCGAAAGTTTCTTTAATTTTCAGCATCAACTCAACGGGCATCGGGGCGCCGCCCGAACTCAGAAGCCGCAAATTGTGAGAAATGTCGGAAACGTCTAAACTCCTTTCCTCAATATATTTAAGCAACGCCCAATACATCGTCGGAACTCCCGTCCAACTTGATATTTTCTCACGGCGCATCTGCTCCAAAACCTTTTCCGGCTCGAAGCGCGGCAGAAGAACACAACAGCCGCCGCCCCACAAGTTCGTCAGCATTTGTGCGGTAAGCCCCGTCGAATGAAAAAGCGGAAGCGTGATCAGCTGATTCATTCCTGTTTCGCCAAAAAGCTGTTCTTTATCGAACGCTGCTAGCGTGATTTCTCTTGTAAAAATCGCGTTCAGGAATAAACTTAAATGAGTCAGTTCCGCTCCCTTCGGCTGTCCGGTGGTCCCGGAAGTATAAAGAATGACGGCTGAATCGTCGGGTGCGGTCGCATATGTTTCAAATTCGCTCGATTGACCTTCGACAAATTCCGAAAATGTTTTTGCAGCGTTAAACGGGCTCTTGTCACTCGGATTCGCCGTGATCACAATTAAATCTTCGCAAGATGGAGTTTCATCGAATCCCTTCTTGACCATTTCAGCTAGCGGCAACCCGGATGTTCCAACAAATACAAAAACGGCTTTGGCCTCCGAATCCTTTAAGTGATACGCGACTTCGTGCGGCTTTAGAAGGATATTAAGCGGAACGGCACATGCTCCTGTTTTCAGAATACCGAATAGAACAATAGGAAAAAATTCAAGATTAGGACACGAAAGGGCGATATTATCTCCGCTTCCCAACCCTAGGTTTCGCAACCCGTTAGCGAGGCGGTTGGCGGATCGGTTCAGTTCACGGAAACTCATCCGGACATCACCTGCGACAATCGCTATTTTGTGCGGTTTCAAACGGGCGTGATGCTCGATAACGTTGGCGAGATTGATTGTCGTGGCCCGGTGTTCATTCATAAAAAGAGTCGCAAGCTGTTTTAAACCGCAGATAAACACAGATGACCCCTGTTCTCTTTTGGAAGATCTAAAACAATGTTTAAAATGTATCCATCATTTCTTATCCCATTTTATCGGTGTTTATATATGGCTAAAACTTTCTTCCCTCAAACAGCGGTCGTAATTGTTTCGGACGGTACGGTCAATTCTTCCAAACTCGCGGCGAAAACTCCGGCCAAAACCTGTTTATTGATCGGAACCAAATTATGCCGCCAGACGGGAAGATACATTTCCATTCCTCGAATTAGTTCGTCGAGCGTAAAATAGCCGCTAACTTTGGCGAACACGCCCAGGACTAGCATATTCGAGATTTTTGAGATTCCCTTTAGAGCGGCAATTTCGCTCACGGCGACCGGTACGCTTCGAACATCTTCGGCAATCGGCGGATCTTTTATCAGGGATGAATTCCAGATCAACAGGCCGCCCGGTGCAAGGTGGGGAGCGTAATTCTCAAATGATTCCTCGTCAAACGCGATAACCGTCGTATAGCGGTCAACAACCGGACTCAAAACCTCCTCTGATGAGAAGATTGCGCTTCCTTCGACCAATCCTCCACGGGTTTCGGGGTTATAATTTGACGAATACGAAACCTGCCAATTCTTAGCCATCGCCGCATAAGAAATGGTCTTCAGAATCGTTAGAAGACCGTCGCCGCCCTTGCCTGCCCCACCGATTATTTCGTAAACATCGCTCATCAATTTTGTTGCTGACTGCTGACTGCTGATTTCGGATTGCCAACTGCCGCCGAAGGCTCTTTCGCCACGCCCAATTTGAAGTATTTGGAAACCTCGTCGTCTATCAATTCGTTCGCCGTGATCGGCGTAAAAGTTCGGTCACCTTTCCAGTTAACATTGCAGTTTCCCAAAAAATCGATCAGCTTTATTCCGCGGACACCTGACAAATGGAGATCGAATGCCTTTCGCAAAGTTTTTTTCGCACGAAAGATATTCTTTCCGGTGGTCAGCCTTTCGCGAGCCGCAAAAACACAGCCCGGAAGCTGAGCTACCAAATCAATTATGTCGAGCGGAAAACCCTGCACGTCCTTGTCTCGCCCGCTCATAAATGTCGTTGTCGGAACGACTTCGCTGGTCGTCGGGCCAAGTTGTCCGCCAGTCATGCCATAGACGTTGTTGTTGTAGATCAGTACAATAAAATTTTCCTGCCTGGCACACGAATGAAGCAGTCCCGCCAAGCCGATTGCACACGAATCGCCGTCACCCGAATACTGCACAACCGTTTTGTCCGGCAGCATGCGCGAAACTCCGGTACATACATCCGAAGCACGGCCGTGCGGTGTGCCTACCACATCAACCCGCTGCAAACCGCCAGACGCCGAACCGCAGCCGACACCAGTGACCAAGACGGTTTTCTTTTGAATATCGAGTTCTTCAATAATTTCCGCAAGCAAAATATTTAAGGAACCGTGACCGCATCCAGCGCAAAACGAGATGTGCCGCTGTTCCTGAAAAACGTCGGAATGCGGCGATACTTTTTTCGATTGTATTTGCGTGAAGTCCATATTTTTCAGCCAGGGACGCCGGGACCCTCCTCAGCCTCCATCTACGGCCAATTCTCTTAATTTCTCTAAAAGCTGCATCGGCTTGATCGGCATAGCAGGCTGCCCGTAAAAATGTACCCGACACGCACCATTGACAGCTAATTTGACATCAATCAAAACCTGCCCAAAGTTCATTTCAGTTACCAGAATCAATTTCACGCGTCGGGCGATTTCATTTAATTGAATTTCGGGAAACGGAAAAATCGTTATCGGGCGAAAAAGTCCGACTTTTATTCCGTTTCGACGTGCCGTAACGACCGTCTGTTTGGCGACGCGAGCCATAATTCCGAAAGCGACGATAACG
>JBBRUA010000247.1:0-4826 GCA_038248245.1 Pyrinomonadales bacterium
ACCATCAGCCTCGGTCGTCTTCGCTTTCTCAGCTACAACCGTCTTGCCGTTCTTTGCCGCTGTTTTAGTATCGATCTTCTTTGTTCCGGTCGCCATTATATATGTCCTATCTATAACAAGTATTAATACAAAGGTAACTTTTAACGATACCAAAACTAGCCGAAACGGGCAATTTGGTGCGAATCAACGCTCTGATCTGAAAGGCTCTGGCCGATTGGCGAGAGCCTTCAATCGTCAAAATCACAGAATTAGTGCTTGGGCGAATTATGGCATTCCTGGGGCACCGAGTGCGGCCCATTCTTCTTTGGCGGGGCCGTAGATGCCCGGGAGGCGGAGTCCGGCTTGACGCATTAGTACCGACATTTGTCCACGGTGATGGGCCTGGTGGGCGATCAGGTAAAACAAGGTCATGCCGCGTGACCACGTCTCGCCGTACATTTCGTCCTCGATTAAAAGTGTCTCGTCGGTCCAGTTTGCTACGACCTCGTCTGCGACCGATTTTCCGCCAATGCCGTACACTCTAGCGATCTCGACGGCGGTCGACGGGCATTCACTATCTGGCCCGGGAGCCTCGATCGTCAATCCGACGAGCCCGAGCATTTCGTTGAGCGTCATCGTCAGATGCCAGGCGAGAAAGCCGAGCGTGCGACCCTCTTCATTTACCTTCTGCCCGAGCGATGCGTCGGTCAACTCGAGCAAAAATTTGCCGGTCATCTCCGCCTCATAATCCCATGCCTTCTTAAAGTCTTCTATTTTTCTAAACATAATCTAATCTTTTGTGTAGTTTTGTGTTTGCAAAGAGGTTGCATAAATGAAATAGCACAGATCAGCAAGGGTTTACAAGTGTCGAAATTTAGTTTGTAACACCAAAATAATCTCTCGCTTACTTTGCCGAGGTGAACAATGCCTTCCCTACGTGGGAAGAGAAGATTTGGCGGAAGTCATCCGGTTTCGAAGTGCCTTTTAGAAACGGGCCATTCGGGGTCAGTTCCTTGATGATCGGCTCAAACGCTTTTTCGCTGTTGGCTAACTGGGTTTCGCCGCGGTATCTGGTTATCAGGATCAGATCGAACGCCGATCCGGCATCGCTACGGGCATCGATCAGCTCGTACGAGTCGATCACGCCGCGTTTTAATGCCTCAGCCCGGTAGAAACGCCAGTTATTCTCGTAATAATAAATGGCTTCATCGCGCTTGCCGTCCTTTATTTTGATGAGGTCGATCGTTTCGAAAATGCCGTTCCCGGCGACCGGGGCACCGATTACCCGATCTATGTTTTCTTTCAACGTGTCAAAACGTATCCTTCCGCCTCGTTGATACGCGATCTTCCCGCTCGTCTCCATCAGCAGGGTTAACGGAAGGTTGCCGGCCCAGTCTTTAGAGACTAATTTGATCGCCGCACTTTCGTCTGGAGTATGGAGCAAGTAGGCCGGCATTTCAGCCTTCATTGAAGTGAGGAATTTTGGGACGTCGCCGTCAATTTCCGAAAGTTCATCGAGCGATATCGTAATAAAATCGATCTTGCCTTTGTAGAGAGTGTCGAGTTTAACGAGATCGGGAAATTCCTCGCGGCACGGGTCGCACCAAGTCGCCCAAAAGTTGATCAACAACGGCTTGCCGTTCGGTTTGAGCAGACCTTCGAGCTTTTTAATGTCGATCTGCGTTATGACTTTGTCGCTCTTGACCGGAACTCGCGAAGGCTGAGCGCGGACAATGCCTGCAAAGGCGCATAGGCACAAAAGACCCGCGAACGAGCATGTTCGAATGACGCGATTACGCATAGTCGTTTCTATTCGCCTACGCGTTTGATCGAGCAACCGAAGGCGTTTGCCGAGGTACGGCTGATCTTTTTGCCGGCGAGGGATGCGTCGAATGCTTTTCGCAGGTAAGGATCTGTGATATTGCTGCCCGACTTATCGTTATCGATCGCTCCGTGATACTGCAGAACATTCTTGGCATCGATAAAGAAAACCTCAGGCGTGACCGTTGCTCCGAGTTGATCGGCAAACACATTTCCTTTATCGAAAAGGACCGGGAATTTATAGGTTGAATCGATGTGCGTTTTCACCCAGTCGACCGGTTTGGCGGCATCTTTCTGGATCTCGCCGACGTTGGAATTGATGCCGATAAACGCAATTCCTTTTTTCTCGTAATCAGCCACGATCTGATTCATTCGTTCGTTGTACGCCTTCACGACTGGGCACTGCGACGAAACAAAAACGATCACCGCGCCATTTTTTCCTTTGAGATCGTTCAAGGTCTTCATGGTGCCTGTGACATCGGGCAGTGAAAAATTTTCCATCGTCGAACCAACCGCAAGCTTTTGACCGTTAGCCACCGCAGCGATCGCAAAAAGAAGAGAGATCAAAATGACTGTACGCTTCATATAAATATTTCCTCCAGAACAAAAACAGAAAAAATCGAATATTGTTTCCCAAGTTTAACAACCAAAATCGGGTGACACAAGATGTTATTTTACGTGCCAATCCGATATGAAGTTTCACCCAACAAAAGAGACGGTATTTCGTAGTTTGATGCGTTCGAAGAGTACGTTTCGTGAGCGAAGACTGCGATCCTGTACTCGGGCGTAATTTTCGGATCTGCTTCGTGTGGTTGGACGATGATCTATCCGAATAGTCTAGGCAAGCGTCGCTGAAGATTTTTTGGAAGCAGGATCTCCATTGCATCGTCGACCGTGACGATACCGGCGATATCGCCTTCGTCGTCAATGACGGGAAGGGCGAGCAGATTGTATTCAGAGATTGTTTGGGCGACAGATTCTGCGGATTCCGACGGATGTGCGAAGCGGAAGCCGGTTCGCATTACATCTTCGAGTTTCATGTCCGGATCGGCAAGTATCAGAGAACGCAGGCTGATGAGGCCGCAGATCTTCCACGAATTCTCTTCCTCAACGACGTAGAGGTAATAGATCATGTTCGGCGTCTCGGCCATCTCGCGGAGCCGGGCGATCGTTCCGCCGACCGTAAGGTATTTTGGAAAAACGACAAACTCCGTCGTCATTAATCCACCCGCCGTGTCGTGCTCGAAATGCATTAGCTCAGCGACATCGGCCTTATCGTCTTCGTCCATCAAGTCGAATAATTCCTGAGCTTTGTCATCGTCCATCTCGTCGAGCACGTCCACCGCGTCGTCGGGTGACATATCTCCCAAGATATCTGCGGCCCGTTCCTCATCCATGTCTTCCAAAATGCGAGCCTGGGCCTCAGTGGACATCTCCTCTAGCGTATCCGCAGCTATTTCGTCATCAAGGCTCTCTACGACCTCGGTGCGGTGGATCGGCGAAAGCGTCTCCGCGAGTTGGGCGATTTCGACCGGGTGGAGGCGGGAAAGTTTGTCCTTCGACGATTTAAGCTGCACGGTGACGGTCGTGGTATCAGTCGCCAAATAACCGACGTCGGCCCAATCTATCACCTCGACAGCTCGAGCACTGCCGAAAAATCCCTGCGGCATTAGCCTCCGAACAAATCCCTGCAAACTGATGTCCGCACCCGATACGCGCCAGATGTCTCCAACCTCAATAAGCTGGACATCATTTACTCGAACTACCCGCTTTCCGTCGACATCGATCAATTGATTATCGAGCACGTCCTTACCCAATAGGACCTCGCCGTCGCGGCGCATAAAGGGCGCGAGATCGAGGATCGTCGAGGTCATAGTCGCCCCGTGCAGTCCGAGATCCTTAAAATCCCTACTGGGCATAAAAAAATTGCGGCGGCGATAGCGGGCTACAAGTCCGATGACAGGCGGATGCTCCTCTTCGCCGTAATTGACGAGCACGTCCTTGATGACCGCGATCTTCTCATCGCGGGCGTCAAAAATCGGCCGGTTCAGTATCTGCGAGACATAAAGCATATGGTCAGAATACAGAAATTAGCAGTCAGACGCCAGACGCCCTGAAATGGAGTCGGAACAACGATTTCGATAACGATCTGATAAATCGGGGGTCAATATTTTGGCTTTTATATTTCTTTGTGAGAAAACATTGTTAAATTTTTTTGTATTTTGTGGAAGACTCCGAGCGTTGCGCATTTTTAAATAGATAGGTGACAAGGCAAACCGACGACCGGTTAGCTTCTACCTAAAACGCTTACCGTCAGCAAACCCTACCAAAATGAAAAGATCACACCTGATTTTAGCCTTTGTATGCTTCCTCAGCATCAACACATTTTCACAGGATCGACCACGATTCTTTGATAATTTTGACACGTCACGCGGCGTTCAGGTCTATCGGGCTCCGATGCCTGTTTCAGTTGCGGTCAAACCAAAAGATAAAAAGCTGCTCAAGAAAACTGGTAAGTCTCAGGCGAGAATGAATGTCTCTGAAGGATTCGCCAGGCCGCAGGCCGAGAGCCTCCGAATGATGATGGGAACGAGCTCAGGGATGAACGGCTTTACGACCGGTGACTATACGATCGATTCGTACATCGTCGAATCGAGCCGCCGCCATAACATTGATCCGCTGCTTATTTACGCTCAGATGCACCAGGAATCGTCGTTCAAACTAAAAGCTCTATCGCACAAGGGAGCCAGCGGTTTAATGCAGCTGATGCCTGCGACGGCGAGACGTCTAGGCGTTACCAACATCTACGACCCGAAGCAGAACATTGAGGGCGGGATCAAGTACATGCGTATGCTGCTCAATATGTTCAATCAGGACGTGGTTCTCGCACTTGCCGGGTACAACGCCGGCGAAGGTGCGGTGATGAGGTACGGCTATCAGATACCACCGTTTAACGAAACTCGCGAGTATGTCCGCCGAATTTCGGCCCGTTACAGTTCGATCTCAAATCCGTCAACAGCCCGCGT
>JBBRUA010000248.1:0-4804 GCA_038248245.1 Pyrinomonadales bacterium
AAACCTACCTAATATTTTCGCAGAGCGATATTCTCGGAGGGCAAAACCAATGGATCGAAAAGCTCCAACTCTTTTACGTCTATGAAAACGGGAAACGACGTACTGAAGAGTTGACTTTCAATAAAGGAGATAAAGAACTGGAGGAGTATTGGGGGACTGATTTGAAAGGCTTTGCTTCAAAGGAAACGGTAAAGGATCTACGACCGCCGCAATTCATTTTCCCAAACTACCAAGACTACGGCTACGGCATCTTTCTGCTCGACGACAAGAGCCGCGCTTACGTCCTGAAAAATATTGGAAGCGAAAAGGACGACTTTCTCCGCACGATGATGTGGGGCTCGCTCTGGGACAGCGTCCGCGAGGGCGAGCTCGACCCGCGGGAGTATGTGGAGCTGGTGATAAAGAATCTCGGAACAACCACCCCGTCTGCGGCGGCCGCATCCACCCCTCCTTCGAAAGGAGGGGAGCAAGACGAAAGCACCATCCAAACATTGCTCGCCCGCGTCTCGACCGCGATGACCTACTACCTGTCAGTACCACCTGCGGTAGCGGGTGGTTCAATTCGAAGTACCACAGACTTAAGTAAATCAAAGATGTCGAAGCCCGACCGTAAACCACACGCTAACGCAGGTGGTACTGACCTGAACTCACGCCTCGAAGCTCTTCTTATCGACCGCATACAAAACGCTCCGACCGCGGGGCAGCGCATTACGTTTTATCGGGCGCTCGTAAGCAACGCGACGACGGAACGATCGCGTGACTATCTGAAACGGCTCCTCAAGTCAGAACCACCTGCGGTAGCGGGTGGTTTAAGTAGCAACACCCCGAACTCAACGCAATCAAAGGCGTCGAAATCTGACGGTCAGCCACCCGCTACCGCAGGTGGTACTGACAAGATGCTGCCGCCACTCCGCGTCAAAGACCGCTTTGACATCGTCATGAGACTCATCATTCTCGGCGACCCTGCCGCTCCGACTTTGCTCGATGACCTCATCAAAACGAACACCACCGACGAAGCCAAACGCTACGCCTTCGCGGCCCGTGCCGCATTGCCGACGAAGGAGAATCGCGAGAAATTCTGGAGCGATTTCGTAAACAACAAAGAGATCTCCGAAAGCTGGATCGAGGCCGCCGCCGGGCCGTTCAATTCGATACGGCACGACGAGCTCTCACTGCCCTATCTCGAACGCGCTTTGAAGGAACTGCCGAACCTCAAACGCACACGAAAGATATTCTTCATCAACAACTGGCTCGCCGCCTTTATCGCCGGCCAGCGAAGCGAACAGGCTCTCGCAATAATAAACAAATTCCTCGCCGACAACCCAACGCTCGACAAAGACCTGAGACTGAAAATACTCGAGAACTCCGATCTCATCGAACGTGCAGTGAAGATACGTGGAACGTTTGGAGGAAATTTAACGCAAAGCCGCTAAGATGCAAAGCCCGCAAAGTTCTTTGAAAAATCTTTGCGTCTCTGCGACTTTGCGACTTTGCGTTAAAAAATTAAACTCGTAATTTATGCATCCGTTGTTGCCCGAGGAAATTGAGTTAGAAAAGAAACTTCGCGTGGTCGAGCGTTTGACGGAGCGTCTGGCGGACAGCGAAGAGGCGATGGCGGATCTGCGGGCCGAGCAGGAGAGTTTTGAGGCGAGATACATGATGAGCGTCGGGCGTTTGTACGCCGAGATGGACGAGATCGAGGCTCAGATCGCCGAGGAAGAATATAAGCTCGTCCCAGACGACGTCGAGATCAAGAAAAAGGCCGAGGAGCTTCGCCGCCGAGCCGAGGAGTCGCTCGCCCGAGCAGAGGAAGCCGCCAACCACGCCACCGACTGGAAACCGACGCTTGAGGCCAAGAAGGCGTATCACAACCTTGCACGGACGATCCACCCCGACCTGGCGATGGATGCCGCCGAAAAGGAAAAACGCCATGGCCTCATGGCCCAGCTTAACGAAGCCTATTCCGCCGGCGATCAGGTCAAGCTCAATCAGCTCGTCGAAGATCTTCGCCTAAGTCCCGACATGATCCTCGGTGACTCGATCGGCGATCAACTCGTTCGAGCATTGCGGCAGATTTCGCAGGTCAAGGTCCGGATATTGGGAATTAAGAAGGAAAAAATCGAGGCCGAGCGATCGGAGCTATTCGAACTCCGTCAAAAAGTAGAGGCCGACCTCATCGAGGGCCGCGACATGCTCACGCACATGGCCAATCGCACCAAAACGCATATAAACAAAGCCGAACGCCGCCTCGCCAATCTACGAAACGTGAACGCCGCCGCCGAGGAATACGTGAAGGAAAAATACGGCATGGACATTTCGGATTTCAGGTAAGTTGATAGAGGTGAATTGGGCTCTTGACAATAAACATAGATTATGTAAAATTATCTTTGCTTCACTGTACGTTATTGTCCTAGTTGGATCTCCCTGATCGATAAAAAATTTATTCAGTTTTTCGCTGGCAGCGTGCTCCACGTACGTGGCCGCGAAAAAAGAGGGGGACGGTGTGGGAGACGGCCCCCTCGCTTAATTTTAAATCGCATTGCCGGCGGCAAATCCGGACGCCCACGCCCACTGAAAGTTATAGCCGCCGAGCCAACCCGTTACGTCGATCACTTCGCCGATAAAATATAATCCGGGTTGTTTTTTGCTCTCCATCGTCTGTGATGAAAGCTCGGCCGTCGAAACTCCGCCGAGCGTGACCTCGGCCCGGTCATAGCCCTCGGTAGCGGAAAACTCGACCTTCCAATCGTTGAGCATCTCGGCGATCTTGACGATGTCGATGTTTTTGAGCTGTGCGACCGGTTTATTGATACCGATAGTTTCCGCAAAATGCTGCGTGAACCGCTGCGGCAGAAATTTGCTCAGATAATTGGCCACGTTTTGCCGGTCGGCACGGCCCGCTTCTAATAGTTCGGTGACGTTCGAGTCGGGCATCAGGTCGAGCGAGACCTCGGCACCTTTTTTCCAGTAATTGGAAACCTGCAAAACAGCCGGACCGGACAAACCGCGATGCGTGAAAAGAATATTCTCGCGAAACGTGCTGTCTTTGGTAGAAATATTGGCATCGATCGACACTCCGGCGAGGTGCTTCCAACTGGCGCCTTTGGCGACCATCGCCACTAGTGACGGACGCGTCTCGACGATCTTTAGACCGAACTGCCGGGCGATGCGGTAACCGAGATCAGTCGCACCGATTTTCGCGAATGACAGTCCGCCGCAGGCAACGACAACGTTTTTAGATGCGAACGTACCTTTGTCGGTGACGACGTGAAATCGGGCCTTCGACTCCGACCCTTCTGCCGGACCGTCAACGTTTGAAACTGAACACGAGGTTTGAATACGAACCTTCGCGGCACGGCATTCGGCGAGCAGCATATCGACTATCTGCCTCGACGTTTCGCGGCAGAATAATTGTCCGAGCTTTTTTTCGAAATAAGGTATCTCATGCTTCCGCACAAGGTTAATAAAGTCCTGCGGAGAATATCGCGACAAGGCCGATTTGCAGAAATGCGGGTTCTGCGAAATGAAATTCTCGGGCCGCGTATGTCGATTTGTAAAATTACAACGCCCGCCGCCCGAGATGATTATCTTTCGGCCGACATCGGCATTGTGCTCGATCAGCAAAACGCGCTTTCCCCGCTTGCCGGTTTGAAAAGCACAAAACAACCCAGCCGCTCCGCCACC
The DNA here is from genome assembly GCA_038248245.1 of Pyrinomonadales bacterium. Classification (GTDB taxonomy): domain Bacteria; phylum Acidobacteriota; class Blastocatellia; order Pyrinomonadales; family Pyrinomonadaceae; genus OLB17. The sequence continues at coordinate 3,685 of JBBRUA010000248.1, forward strand.
GATAACTATTGCGTCGTAGATCATGTGGCAAGGTACCTTTCGTTAAGAATGCGGAGGTGATGGGTCACATGTCCGGCTATGATATAGGTGATTGCCCGAACGGATATCGGATTACCGCTGGCCGTGCCGATGCGTTTCGAGCCTTCGTCGTCAATGTTTTTGACCAACAGAATGTTAGAACGGCGGTTTAGTTCAAATTCGTCGAGCATATCGGCAAAGCTGCGATTATTCGCGTTCGAAGTTGCGATATAATCGTCCTGTTCGAATCCCTCGATCGGCGTTTCGTCGCCGCGGGAAATGCGTAGGATGCGATAGGCGAAGATGCGTTCGCCGTCGATAATGTGGCTCAGGAGTTCCTTGATCGTCCATTTGCCGCTCTCGTAAGTGTAGGAACCGCGTTCCTCCTCCAAATCGGCGACTGCGGCGCGGAGTTCGGCGGACTGAGCATCCAATACGGTTAACACGTCGTTGCCTTCGATAAGCGAGACATACGTGTTGTAATATGGTGCAAACTCGTGAGTTTCGGGTCGATTCATAATCGGGTATATTATCAGAGTCGAAGAGAATATTCCTCGACCAATATATATGAAATCGTTTTTGATTTTTTTGCTGACATTTCTTTGCCTAGGCACGCTTAACGTATTTGCCCAGGGAGGCAAGGCGGAGCCGAACCGGATCAGATTAGCCGCAGGTTCGTACTCCGCAACGGTCGCCGGATCGCTGCGGAACGCTCAGGAAATGGAATATGTCTTCGGTGCGAGCAAAGGACAGACCGTCACGATTTCAAACGCAACGAGCAGCCAGTTCGATTTTCGGGTGTTTAACGAGGAATACTTCGACGAGGGCGATTTCGACAGTTCGCCAACGTATACATTCGAGATACCCGAGACGGGCGATTACTTGTTTACGGTAAGGAAGAAACAAACGGGAACGCGTTCCGCTCGATTTTCATTGAAAATAAAAATCAAATAGCCTTCGAGCCGAACGCGAAGCCGAAACAAGGTAAATTTCTAGGAGATCGCGCTCAAATAGTGATAATCTTTACCTTTGGAGATAAAAATATGAAACGAGCTTCCCTGCTTCTGGGCGTAGCCTTTATAGCATTTATTGTTTTTTCGCA
>JBBRUA010000249.1:0-4760 GCA_038248245.1 Pyrinomonadales bacterium
CGAGGTCGCGGTAGCCTTCGGAAAGGTCGGAGATGCGGAGCAAATGATCGTGGACATCGCGAAAGAAAGGCAGAACGCTCGTCGGTATTTGCGGAAATTCCCCGTGCGACATTCGGTACAAGACTTCGAGCTGTCGCGAAGATATTCTTTTTAGTCGAGCAACGCTTCTCCTTAGGTCCATAACCTCGCCAAGGACCGAATTGTTGGTTTGCTTCATATCCAGCACTCGGTCTTCGAGGTTGTTGATAGCCTCGTCGAAATCGTCGACGACCGGCATGTAAAGATCGACGAGTTCGTCGAGAATGCTATGCAAAAGATAGGCGGCACCGCGTTTACATACGAACGTATTGCTGCGAATGTGCTGTTTTACCTTTTTGATGCTTTGAAACCGCACGACGTGAAAGGTGACGACGAAATTCGATCCGAGATATCCGTCGAGCTCTTTTGTCGCCAGATTAGAAGCGTTTGTTTCGCCGGGTTTCACGCCGTGAACGATAAAGTATAGATAATTCTCGAATGCCTCGACCTTTGGTTGGTTCCGCGTCTCAAGACAATCTTCGACTGTGAGTGGATGGAAATTGAAAACGTTCAGCAAAACGTCTTTGGCCTCGTTTTGCTTTGCCTCCGTCTCGCCCTGCAGATCGACCCAGACGACATTCGTTTGATCCGCGAGCAACGCCGGCAATTCTTCCCGAGAAAAGCCTTCCTCGACCTTGGCAGCGTCCTTTCTGTAAACGAATATTTCCATATGTTTCAGCTGATCTCTGTGTTGGCACCGCGAATAATTCTATATCAATTACGGACGAGACAGAATTGCAACACTCGCGACATTGCCCGCCGATTTCATTTTTATTTATCGATTGCAGGCTTTTCCAGTGATATTAGAGAACGCGTACGGATGATCACACACCGCCGATGACCTTTTTAAGATAGGCGGTCCATTCGTCAGCGTTTTTTGTTTCGTCGAGGGTGATCAGTGGGTGGTAGGTGACCTCAACGCGTCTGAACAGCCGCGGATATTTTCGGCCCTGCGGCCAAATCTTGTTTCCGCCACGGATCGAGACGGGCAGGATTGGGACACCGGCTTTCATGGCGACGCGGAGAGCTCCGCTTTTAAATTCGAACATCTCGCCGTCCTCGAACTCGCGAGCACCTTCGGGAAATACGACGAGCGACGCACCTTCGGTGAGCGAACGCAGCGATTCTTTGATCACGTTGCGGCTGGTATCGACCGGATGTTTGACAGGGAATGAGCCAAGATATTTGATCAGCGAACCCACACAAGGCCAGTTGAAGGCTTTATCGATTGCCATAAAGCGGAACTTTCGCCGCATCGGGATGCAGATCCAAACGGGGTCGATGTATGTCTGATGATTAGCGGCGATCAGAAGGCCGCCGAGATCGGCTGGAGGAATGTTTTCACGTCCATGAAAGCGGATGAACCACACTGTTTTGCTGATCACCAGAGCGATCAGTAAAAGCAGGGCAACGACGAGCTGCGATGGGTATTTTGTTTCGTCTTTCACAAATACAAAACGGAGCCGAAGCTCCGAATTTGTAAGGTTAAAACTAATCCAGAATAAACTCAAATGCCTCGCGCGGCACATTGACGGGCGAATGAAGTATCTTTACCTCATTCTCGACCGGATCCGTTGCTCCAGGCGTTATATCCAACTGCCCGCAGAAGATCTTTTCCATCGGGAAATGCGTGTCAACGAACTCGAGATGCAGCGTAGTTCCGTTCTCTTCGGATTCATCCCGATTGCGCACCGTCGCGATCGCGTAGAAATCGTGCTGTTTACTGCCAAATTTGACCTTTTCGCCAACAACTCCATCTAATGTTGTCACGACCGAGGCTCCGGTCGCACTGATATTCCGGGTTTGCGTCGTTTCTCTGGAATCCGGATTTTTCGGATCGCCTTTTTTACCTTTTTTAATAAGCGAGACCGTCACTTCCATCGATACGCTAAATCGAGGGAATTTTCTCGCCTTGAACGGCGTCGTCGATTCGCCGATCTGCCAGAGACCGTCCTCGGTCATGCCGGTAATGTGATAACTCTGTTTGGGGTCGGCCTTATAGCTTTCCGGCATCGTGCGGCCGACAAAACCAACGCCGACGTGATATGCCTTTTTGTCGTCAACGAGGCCTTCGTTGCAATACTGGACGAGGCCCATGATCGGGTAATTTTCTTCTTTTTTATCATACGCCCGCAAGGCCGGATCGAGCGGCATGACGAGCATAACCAGGCGTCCGACGGTCACCGGTCTCTCAAGCGTAAATCCGGCTCCGTTGCGCGAAACGGTTCGGACGACGGTTATTTCCTTCCAGGCGTTGTCGACAGTTTCTTTTACGCGGACGATAGTTTTAAGTTCGGTAGGCAATCTATGTGTTTGACGAAGCACGGGCGCGGTTGAAACTTTAGTAATGCTCATGGTTTCTTGGGATTAACTTAAGCATTCGACCTGGGGTTCAGCCGATGCCTTCGAGGGGGAATAAGCGGTCAATAAATTCGAGATGGAGTCTCGATAATCCGTCCTGACCGAGTCGGCGGCGACGAACTACACTAAGGATAGTAACATTAAATCGCTCGCTTGTCACTCTTAAAAATGTGCCGTCGTCAAGCTCATGTTGGGTGAAGACAGCAGCACCGCCGACGCTTAAGTTTTCGGTGACCGTCGATTCGTAAGCTGTTACGTTTCCGTTTTCGTCGAGAAGTTCGAGAGTCAGGGCTTCGGGTATTGAAAATCGCGTTTGTTTCCGAAGATCCTTTGGCAGATCGCTGTCGTCCGCCGCAACGTCCGCCGGATGGACGTGCCAGAATCCTTCGCCGTCGGTCTCACGGTGGCTGATATCATAGAGGCGGGACGGGTGGTCGATATACTCCGGGGGCGGATTTTTGCCGGTGAAGGCGACTCCGACGGCGAATGATTGTTCCGGCGTCCGATTAGTAGTCTCAATGCATCGTCGCACCAGACCCCAGATCTTGTATTGAGCTTCACCGTAATCGAAGCACCGTAATTGGCGCGGCATCGGGATCGTCATCTGGATAAGACGGCCGCGTTTGACCGGACGCTTCAATGTAAACCCGGCTCCAAAAGCGGAAATATCACTGAGGCGCGTGATCTCGTTCCAGCTCATTTTTTGATCGATCTTAACCTCCACGCGAACCGGCAACGGAAGCGATATCCGCTGCAGTCGCCGATTCTCTTTTTCGGAAATCGGAGCCGCAGTCGAAGAGTCGAGAGTTGTAGTGTCGTTTGGAGCTGAAGTTAACATTGTGAATTCGTTTTCGGCCAAGGAATACGGCCTCAATAGGGTTTCGCACTGGTTGCGAAACGGGCGCTACGCCTGTATAATTAAGAAATAGTTAAGATGACGGGTATTCCAGAATTTATCTGATCCCGACAAAGTCTGACCAACCACATTATCTCGAAAAGTTAACACCAAACCATGGATTCACTTCTAGATCGTAGCCAGATAAATATCGAAGACGAGATGCGCCGTTCGTATCTCGATTACGCCATGTCGGTCATCATCGGCCGGGCTTTGCCGGACGTTCGCGACGGCCTCAAACCGGTTCACAGGCGCGTTCTGTGGGCGATGAGCGAGCTTGGCAATACGTACAACAAGCCGTATAAAAAATCGGCTCGTGTGGTCGGCGACACAATCGGTAAATATCACCCGCACGGCGACACCGCTGTCTATGACACGGTTGTGCGAATGGCGCAGGAATTCTCGATGCGCTACATGCTCGTCGACGGGCAGGGGAACTTCGGGTCGATCGACGGTGATAATCCGGCCGCGATGCGTTACACCGAGGTCCGCATGGCACGGATCACCGGTGACATTCTAGGAGACATCGAGAAGGAAACGGTTGATTTTCAGCCGAACTATGACGAATCGCTCTCGGAGCCAAAAGTTCTGCCGACGAAGGTTCCACTATTACTCGTAAACGGTTCTGAAGGCATTGCCGTTGGAATGGCGACGAAGATACCGCCGCACAACCTGACCGAGATCTTGACGGCGACGATCGAGTTGATCAAAAATCCCGCGATCACCGTCGATGAACTGATCGCCATCGTCCCGGGACCTGACTTTCCGACTGCCGGATTTATTTACGGCCGCGAAGAGATTCGCCGGGCATACGAAACCGGCCGCGGCATCATCCAGATGCGTGCCCGTGCAGTGGTCGATGAGGTCGGTCGCGGCGATCGTGTCAAAAACGCCGTTGTCATTAACGAGTTGCCGTATCAGGTTAACAAAGCTCGTCTGATCGAGAAGATGGCTGAGCTTGTTCACGAGAAAAAGCTCGACGGCATCTCCGAGATCCGTGACGAATCTAATCGCGAAGGAATTCGCGTCGTCGTCGAACTCAAACGCGACGCTGTTCCGCAGGTCGTTCTCAACAAACTCTATAAATTAACGGCGATGCAGTCGTCGTTCGGTATCATCAGTATCGCGATCGTTGACGGCCAGCCGAAACTGTTGTCGCTCAAGCAGATGATCGCGGCATTTGTCGAGTTTCGCCGCGAAGTGGTTCGCCGCCGTACGGAATTCGAGATGCGCAAAGCGCAGGCCCGGGCTCACATTTTGGAAGGCCTCAATAAAGCGATCGACGCACTCGACTACATCATTCCGCTTATTCGTAATTCGCGTGCAGTCGATGAAGCGAAAGCGTGGTTGACCGCAAACTTAACGACCACCAGCGAGATCGCGACTTGGCGCGGCGTGACCGGTGAGAAGCCAAAGGCAGTTTTCC
>JBBRUA010000250.1:0-4740 GCA_038248245.1 Pyrinomonadales bacterium
AAACAAAGAATACGGGACGGTATGAGTATAAATCGATCGATTAAAAAGAGGCGGATGAAAGGTATCGTTAAGGATCTCGATAAGGGTGAATCCTATCTACTTTTTCGAAATGGATCGAGGAATGCCGTTCATACTGTCAGGATGAGGATATATCTTGAGTTCTAATGAGATGATCGATCCGTTATATTTCATATCGATCTCTAATTAGATTTCTTGACCAGTGCCGGATTTTACACTAACTTAGTGTTAAGTTTTCTTTAATTTAGCGTCTACAAATTAATACATGAGTGAATCGCATGACCGCGAGATCATTGGGGGGCACCTGCTCGTCATTGGCGGGGCAGAGGATAAATATAACGAACGGCGGATCTTGAAAAAGTTTCTCAAGCTGGCTGGTAAGGAGAACGCTGAGGTTCTGATCGTGCCTGTGGCGTCGGACTATCCGGAATTTGCGGCGGATGTTTATACGCAGGCGTTCAGGAATCTCGGCGTTGCCAATCCGCGTGTTTTGCGGGCGACCTCAAGACAGGACGTAGTCAATGCTGACGTCGAAAAACTGCTCGACGGCGTTACGGGTATCATCATGACCGGCGGTGACCAGATGCGGCTCGTGTCGCTGCTCGGGGGAACTAGGTTAGCAGAGGAGATACGTAGGAAGGTCCGTGAAACCAATGTTGTACTCGCGGGTACGAGCGCTGGAGCGGCAGCGATGAGCACGTCGATGATAGTTCGGGGGGAACCGAGTTCGCATCCGCATAAGAACGCGGTTCGGTTGTCGCCGGGCCTCGGATTTCTAAAAAATATAATCATCGATCAGCACTTCAGCGAGCGAGGACGAATCAGCCGGCTGATCACGGCCGTTTCGTTCAATCCCTACAATCTGGGCATCGGTATAGATGAAAACACAGCGATCATTCTTGACGGAAAAGGGAATATGGAAGTCTATGGAGCCGGCTCGACAACCATCGTTGACGGTTCACAAATTACCTTCAATGAAATAGCGGAAGTTGATGATAACGAATCATTTAGCGTCTGCGGAATCCAGTTTCACGTAATGCGTGAAGGGCTGGTTTACAACTACCTAGATCGCCACCCGATCCAGCCGCCAAATGAATTTCTTTTACCTGACCTAGGATAAGATTTTTTAACGCGAAATTAAAACATTATGGAAATTTTAGAGACACGCACGCTGCGCGGCCCTAATTATTGGAGCGGTTATTGGAAGAAGCTGATCATAATGCGTCTTGATATTGGCGATTATGAGGAAAAGCCGTCCAATCTGATCGACGGCTTTTATGCGCGAATGTACGAGCTGATGCCTACCATTTTTTCCCACGGATGCAGCTACGGCGAGGAAGGCGGATTTCTAAAACGCGTTGAGGAAGGAACCTGGGCCGGACACGTGATTGAGCACTTCGCTCTCGAACTCCAGACGCTTTCAGGTATGGAAACGGGATACGGACGTACGCGCGAGACTGGTGAGAAAGGAATTTACAACGTCGTCTACAGTTATCTCGAAGAGGAAGTCGGGCGATTTGCCGGGCAGAAAGCGGTTCGATTGTTTCTCGATCTAGCGGAGGGCAAACCGTTGACTGAGATCAGGGAAGGTCTGGCAAAAAATATTCAGGAGATGCGCGAGATCCGGGAAAAAGTCCGCTTCGGACCGTCGACCGGCTCGCTCGTTGAAGAAGCCGATAACCGCGATATTCCTTATATCAGGCTTAATGAGCAATCGCTCGTACAACTAGGCTACGGGGTTCATCAGAAGCGAATTCAGGCAACAACTACCGTTAACACAAATATGATCTCGGTTGACATAGCCGGGAATAAGCACGCAACGAAAAAACTTCTCGGCGATATGGGCGTCCCGGTGCCGAAAGGATATCGGATCACTGACATTGATGACCTCGAAACGACTGTGAATAACGTGGGCTATCCTGTTGTAATAAAACCACTTGACGGCAATCACGGCAAAGGAGCGACGGTCGGGATCAAATCACTTGACGATGCAAGGATTGCTTTTGAAAAGGCCAAAGAGTATTCACGTTACGTCATCGTCGAAAAACAACTCATCGGCGAGGACTTCCGAGCATTAGTTGTCAACAATCAGTTGATTGCCGTAGCGGAACGCGTGCCGGCGCATGTCATCGGTGACGGAAAGAGTTCTGTACAAAAATTGATCGATAAGACTAATAAAGATCCGCGTCGTGGTTACGGGCATGAGAACGTATTGACGCAGATCGATATTGATGGTAACACGATACGCTGCATCCAAAAATCGGGGTATGAGCTCGACACGGTTCTCAAAAAAGGTGAGATACTCTACCTTAAAACCACAGCTAATATTTCAACTGGCGGAACCGCGATCGACCGCACGGATGAGGTGCATCCGGAGAACGTATTTTTGTTCGAGCGAATTGCGAAGATAATCGGGCTAGATGTTGCAGGGGTTGATGTTATCGCTCCGAATGTTAGTGAACCTTTGCGTGAGAACGGCGGGGGAATTATTGAGGTGAATGCAGCTCCCGGATTTAGAATGCACCTTTCTCCTAGCGAAGGCATAGGTCGAAATGTGGCTGAACACGTGATCGATATGCTCTTCCCGCCGGGAACTCCGTCGCGTATTCCAATCTTTTCCATTACTGGTACCAACGGTAAAACGACTACAACTCGGCTGATCGCTCATATCTTAAAAAACGCCGGTTGTACCGTTGGTTTTACGACTACGGACGGTACATACATTGGCAATCAACAGATCGTTGCCGGCGACAACACCGGTCCGGTTTCGGCCCAGCTTGTACTGAAAGATCCAACTGTAGATGTCGCCGTTCTGGAAACGGCTCGAGGCGGAATTATTCGCTCCGGACTTGGATTTGATCACTGCGACATTGGGGTTGTGATGAATGTCGCGGCCGATCATCTGGGTCTTAAGGACGTGAATACTCTTGAAGATCTGGCCCGTGTTAAATCCGTCGTGCCGCGTTCCGTTTCGAAGAAAGGCTTTGCGGTTCTCAATGCGGAAGACCCGCTCGTCTACAAGATGAAGGAGCTTGTCGATGGAAAGGTTGTTTGTTTTTCAATGGACGAAAACCACCCAAATATCAAACGCCGGGCTGAGCGCGGACGTATTTCGTGCGTTTACGAAAATGGCTACGTCACGATCCTGAAAGGTAAGTGGAAAGTCCGCGTTGAAAAAGTTACAAATATTCCGCTAACCTACGGCGGACGAGCTGAGTTCATGGTGCAAAATGTGCTTGCTGCCACGCTCGCGTGTTTCGTCCACGGAGTCTCTCTCGAAGATATGCGGGTCGGTCTGACGACATTCAACGCGGGCACGGCGCAGACTCCGGGACGGCTAAACTTTGTTGAGGTCGGGGACGTGACGGTTTTGATGGACTATGCTCATAACCCTGCCGGACTCACTGGTTTAGCGAACTTTATCTCGAAACTACCTAATAAATATCGGACGGTAGTTTTGAACGGAACCGGAGATCGTCGTGATGATGATATTCGAGAATTCGGGAAGATCGCGGCAGATACGTTTGACCGGATCGTCATCCGAACAGGAAATTACCTCCGAGGCCGCGATCCCGAGGAACTCCACAAATTGTTGCAGGAAGGGATCGGTCAAAGTAAAAATACTCCAACCGTTCGGATTATTGAGGACGGACGAACGGCGATCCATCACGCCATTAAACATGCCCGCAAAGGTGAACTTGTTGTAACGCTCGCTGATCTGGTACCGAAAGATATTGCTTATGTTCAGGAATATCGGGATATGGTCAATGCGAAGGCAGAGGGTTGATCAGTTGCCGTAGATCTCGATACGCATCTTGCCGTCGGAATGTATCGATCCGCGATACATTCCGTCCGAATTAAAAGGCAAGGTCACATTTCCGGTTGAATCGACCGCGATAAGGCCGCCCTCGCCTTTGATCTCAGTCAAATGATAAATCGTTTCTTTAGCGGCATCTTCCAAAGATAAACCCTTATATTTCATGCGGGCGGCCACATCATACGCTGTGACGCCGAGCATGAAGTATTCACCGTGGCCGGTACAGGACACGGCACAGGCATCGTTCGACGCATAGGTACCTGCACCGATAACAGGAGAGTCGCCCAAACGGTTCCAGCGTTTGTTGGTCATGCCGCCCGTACTCGTGCCGGCTGCCAGATTGCCCTGCGCGTCGAGCGCAACGCAACCCACCGTCCCGAACTTGTAATCGGGATTTTTCCAAACCGAGCCTGTTTTGCCCTTCGTTTTTTCCTCAGCCAACATTTCCTGCAAAGTATTCCAACGTTCCTGTGTGAAAAACCAGCTCGCAGAGACGGTATCGAGGCCATTTTCAACAGCAAATTGTTCGGCGCCTCGGCCGGTTAGCAATACGTGAGGCGACTTTTCCATCACGGCTCGTGCAAGCTGGATGGGGTGTTTTACGATGGAAACACCGCCCACGGCGCCGGCCATTTGCGTGCGGCCTTCCATGATGCTGGCATCGAGTTCGTTTTTACCTACATGGTTAAAAACGGCGCCTCGTCCGGCATTGAACAGCGGGCAGTCCTCCAGAAATGATATGGTCATGGTGACGGCATCCAAAGAGGTTCCTCCGTTTTTTAAAACGGTTTCGCCGATCGTGAGCGCCGAATCGAGTGCAGCGCGATATTCCGCTTCCTTTTCCGGGCTCAGGCTGGCGCGCGTGATCGTACCTGCGCCGCCGTGGATGGCAATCGCATATTTAG
>JBBRUA010000251.1:0-4723 GCA_038248245.1 Pyrinomonadales bacterium
TCGGTCTATCTTGACGAGCCTACGCCGACGCGGCTTCATCCGAACTATTGACGAATGTGAGCCATTCGGCATTTTTCGGTGCGGGACGGGTCGCGTCCAGTATCTTGAAGAATTCATCCTGCAGGATCTTTGTTACAGGTCCGCGTTTGCCTTCGCCGATAACAATGCGGTCAACCGCACGGATCGGTGTGATCTCAGCGGCAGTTCCGGTAAAAAACGCTTCGTCTGCAAGATAAAGAGCGGCACGCTGGATCGTCGTTTCGATGACCTCGATTCCAAGTTCACGAGCTATTTCGATCACGGAATCACGTGTAATTCCGGGCAAAATTGATGCTCCGAGTGGCGGAGTGACCAGCTTGCCGTTATTTACGAGAAAGATGTTTTCGCCTGAACCTTCAGAAACATACCCTCGGTCGTCGAGAGCGATGCCCTCGGAAAAACCGGCGAGCAGGGCTTCCATCTTGATCAGCTGCGAATTCATGTAATTGCCGCCGGCCTTAGCGAGAGCCGGCATGGAGTTGGACGTTATTCGCGTCCAACTCGACACGCAGACGTCGATCCCATTCTCGAGAGCTTCTTCGCCGAGGTACTTGCCCCACTGCCAAATGGCGATGTATGAATCGATCGGATTCGGGAATGGATTGACACCGAAGGCGGGTTTGTTTTCGTCCAGTCCTCGAAAAATGATCGGGCGGATGTAGCACGAATCGAGTCCGCTTTGCTTGATCAGTTCAACCGTCGCGTCACAAAATTGCTGGCGGTTAAATGCCGAGTCCATTCGGTAGATCTTGGCTGAATTCATCAGCCGTTGCATGTGTTCGGAAAGACGGAAAACGGCCGACCCTTTCGACGTTTCGTAACATCTGATACCCTCGAAAACGCTGGAACCATAATTCACAACGTGTGACATTACGTGGATCTTCGCATCATTCCAATCAATAAACTCACCGTTTTTCCACACCTTCGGCGAGATCTTCATCGTGTTCACATCTGTTCCCGACATAATCTTAATAAGCTCCTAAATAGTCCGTCTTTGATAAAAGTTAAGTAAATATCTGAGTTCTAGTAGAACTTAAGAATAATACAACCGAGACGTAACCGCAACAGACGCAAGGTTTCGACAATTCGCGGTACTTCAAAGCATAAAAAAAGGAACGGACAAATTGCCCGTTCCTACAACTAAATTATGAGCAAATTAAAGTATCCGCAATCGAGAGGCGGTGTCGTCGAGCCTCGATGTATACGATATCCCCCCAATCGAGATAGTTAGAATAATAGGTTGATCGCCCACGCCCTGAAGGTCAGGAGGTAGAGCGAAATCGATCGTGTAAACGCCTGGGTCGACGAGAGTTGCAGCCGATAGAACCGGTATTCCGGTTGTCACGCTAGTGCCAATCCTGATAGACGTATTCGACGGAATAGCGGTCGAGATGCCGGTTGCGTAAACCCGTAGTACGGTGGCGGTTCGTCCAAACGGACGGATGCGCCTAGTCGTTACTGTAAACGGTTCAGCCGTGAAGACACGATTTGTGACATTGAAGACCTTCGCCCTTCCACCCGGCTCCGGCACCATAGTTACATTAAAGATGTCAGGTCTCGCCGGAACTATAGTAATCGTGGATCGAAGCGTCACACCGTTATTGGTGATCACGACCGGATAGATCGTTCCCGTTGGCGCTGATGGTAGTCCGGGAGGAACAACGAAATCGATGCGGTGGCGGCTAACGTAAGTCAGGCCGCAAGCAGCTCCATTGATCGTCATCGATACGCCGCTGAGTTCGATCGGTAAAGTGAAACTGCGTTTCAGCGATCCGACACCCGACCTCGTCGCTACGGGGCGGTCAACAGTTCCTTGATAACTCAATGTTGCCAGCATGCCCGGTGCTACTCCGAAAACTGCGGGCGGTGTAGGTGGTGCCGGGGTAGGAGAAGGCGTCGGGGTCGGAGTGGGCGTGCCCGTCGGTGTCGGAGTTGGTGTTGGGGTCGGCGTCGGCGTCGGTGTCGGGGTGGGTGATGGCGTCGGTGTCGGAATTGGAGTCGTTACTACGGTCGGCGAAACAGGAATCCGCGTCGCTCCCGTTGCTACACTCGTCGTCATCGTACCGGACGCAAAATTCTCCGGATTAATTAGATAAAAGACCTCGCTCTGGAGATCAAAATTACCCAAGCCAAACTCCGTTAGAGCCATGTTGAACGCGATTCGTTTCGACGAATTGCTCGGAAGCGGCTGAACCGACGCGAGAAATGTGTTCGGGACCGGGAACTTGCCTAGCCGTTTAAACGTCGCCGTAGCCGGCGTACTTGACAGCGTAAACGAATACATCTGAACCGGACGTATCGGGTCGGGATTCAATCCTTCACTTTCCGTTGCCGGAATCGTGCCATCCGCCTTTATATTCATTCGCGTTTCGAGAAGAAGCGTCGAAGGCGTACCGCTCGCATTCGTGTCGGTAAATCCAGGGTATCGGGCCACGTCACCGCCGGACGCAGCAGCGTCTGCATCGCTTCGAGGGCCGATCTGGCGAAATTGAGTCTGGCCGGCAGGAACCGGCAAAGTCGCCATTGTGTCGTAAACGTAAAGGGCGAACGAAGTAGAGTTAGCACCATTCGGCTCCACCGATAGATTTGCGTAAGAATCAAAAGCGATGTACCTACCGTCACGACTCATGCGGCGACCAATATCGTAGATGTTTACGGGATCGCCAAGATTTGTCGACGTTGTCGTCGTTATCTGTTTCCCGCCGGTCGCGACTCCATTCAGCAAATCGGCGTAGAAAATTTCTTCGTTTCTGCTTGATAACGGATTAGAACCAGTATCGAAATTCGTAGACGTCACCGGATTAAAGACCGGATCATCGCCCGTACTGGCGAAAGCGACGCGCAGTCCGTTACCGGAGATGCTCGGATTCTTAGAGTAGATCGGATTGGAGATCGGGCCTCGCGGCGTTTTGGTGATCTGCCCCAAACCTACGGAATTAACATCCGACACGCACGTTTGAGGTCCGCCGCGAACGAAGGTGAATATTTCATCGTTGTCTTCAGCCGGGAAGGCGTTTCCGGCACAGCTAACTAAATTTCTGGTCGAACCGAAAGCGATTACGGTTCCGTTGTCGTTGATACTTGCATCGTGATTATCGTCGGCGATGAAGGCTCCGGATGACGTAGTGCCGGCTCTCGGCGGCTGGCTCGTAATCGAATTTGTCACTCGTGTATAGGCACCACCTGCGAGTTCGACGAAAGGAATTTCATCGCCGGCTGAGAGGTTCGCAACCGCTGCATAAGCTGGTATCTGGTAAAGCCATATCTCAAGATTTCCGTCGCGGGTCAGCGGGTTCGGTGCAGGCGTTGCAGCCGGACTCGGACTAGGAGCTGGCGTCGGTGACGTGAATGCATTGCCGTCGAAACTTCCCGGATTCGTCGTGCTGATCACCGGCGGATTTGTTCCATCGCCCGGGTACGCAATAGTTGCGTTCGAGCTGAATGCGATCCACCTTCCGTCGTTGCTGATGACGGGCCTGGTGTTGACCACGTCGACGCGAATGTTGTCGAACGTCGGAGCCAGTGCAGGATTTGTGAGTACACTTTTGGTGTCGGTTAATTGAAATATTCGACGCTGAGCGTAATCGAACAAGAATATTTCGATGTTGTTGTCCGAGTTTCGCGGGTTTTCTGTTGCCAGATCACCTCTCGACTCGAAGACGACAAATCGCCCGTCACCGCTCATGCCGCCCGCGAAGGATTCGGCGCCGGAATTGGATAACTGCCCGATGATCGCATCAGCCTGAGCCGAAGCCGAGGTTGTAGCGATGAAAAGGGTTATAAGTGCGAATAGGAAAGTAAGACGAAACGTCACAGACTCCTCCAAACTAACAAACAAAAAAATAAAAATCTACGTCAGGCAACAATGTCCAAAACATTGAATTTTAAGCGTAAAGCGGACTTTCTGCAAGCAACCGCATCGTTAAATCGCGCAAGCCTAACATTGAAACTGGTGCTTTGATGCACTGATCGACGCATGAGGTTGTAATTTTCACCCTTCGTTATATGATTTACCCTGAATGGCGATGAGTTCTAGAATTATGATTGTGGCCGGCGAAGCTTCGGGTGACGCCCATTCAGCGAGGCTGGTCGAAGCTCTTCGCGAACTTTCACCGGATACGGAATTTGAGTTCTTTGGTGCCGCCGGTCCGAATATGCGTTCGGCGGGAATTGATGCGATCGTCCACTCGGACGATTTGGCCATAGTTGGGTTGGCTGAGATCGCCAGCGCTTTGCCGATGTTTTGGAGTGCCTTCAGAAAGCTAAAAAGGGCCGCCGTCGTCCGAAAGCCTGATCTCGTAATACTAGTGGACTTCCCAGAGTTCAATCTAAAACTCGCGAAGACACTGAAACGTCAGGGATTTCGAGTGGTTTACTACATATCTCCTCAACTTTGGGCGTGGCGTAAGTATCGGGTGTCGGCCGTACGAAAATACGTTGACCTAATGCTGACGATCCTTTCGTTCGAGAAAGAGTGGTATGCATCAAACGGAGTTCCGCAGGTTGAATACGTCGGCAATCCGTTGGCCAATGAGGTGCATTCGACCCTCGGAAAAGAGGAATTTTGCAAAATCTACAAATTTGATTCGGAGCGCCCGATCATCGCGCTGCTTCCTGGAAGCAGGCAGACCGAGATCACAAGAATCTTGCCCGAGATGCTTGCAGCGGCTGAATTAATAGTAAA
>JBBRUA010000252.1:0-4715 GCA_038248245.1 Pyrinomonadales bacterium
GCTATGAGTTTCGCTCGCAGGTGACCGCTTGGGACGACGGTGTTGGGACTTGGTTCGAGCAGATGATGAACGGCGACGGTGACGGCAATACCGGTGGCGATCTCGTCGATCCTCCGCCCGCACCGGCCTTTACGGACAGCGCGAACCAGATGTACGGCGTGCTCAAGGAATTTCGCAAGGAACGCGAGATGTGGCTGACGCTGCCCGGCTGGACCAAAACCATCGGCGAGACGTTGATGGTCGTCAAGCCCGAGTCGCAGCCGCTCGTCCCCGCGAGCATCAGCCCCTCGCTCAAGGCGACCGCCGGGCAGAGCCTTTACGAAGTCGCTCTCGTCGTCGGGGACCGCGGCGGTATGCTGATGTATGACGTCGATATTCGGCGAAAGGGCGGCGAATGGACGCTCCACGCCACCCTCGGCGGCAAGGGCGCTACCACAACAATCACCCCGACAACCCCCGGCGAACCCGAGATCATAGACATCCGCGTCCGCATGAAGGACAAGAACAACCAACTAGTCGGCAACGTCTCCGAAACCCGAACCGTCACCATAAATCCGTAGGCGGTGAGCAGTTAATAGTGAAGAAGGCCGCGAACACACGCTCGCGGCCTTTTAGTTTCTAAGGTTGGTTGTGCGAAGAGCCGATGAGCATCCAGTTGACGAACGCAGGGCCCGCTTGATTCGGTCAGCAATGGGCGAGGCCTTTTTCGTGGGCCGAACATGGCTTTGTATTACATTTAGCATATAATGTCGGCATGCGTCTGAGACGACGCATATCGAATCGACACGACGGGAGGCACTAAAGGAGGATTACGCAATGGACAACACTACACTTATTATTGTAATAGTCGTTTTGCTGCTGCTGTTCGGCGGGGGCGGCTTTTGGTATCGGGGTCGGAGACGCTAGGAAATCCGTCAACGGAACGCGGGCTTCAGTCCGCAACGAACGCCTGAGCGTTCGCACGGAAATACGAAAGGCTTCGTTCATCTCGAACGAAGCCTTTCTTTTGCCTTCTCCAGCCTCTCCGTACCCCACCATTTCTTCGCCGCGGAGCGACGGTGTGATTGTAGCCCCATGCGAAGCGAAACCCGACGGTCGGGGAGTTCATTGAGGGTTCATTGCACACACCTGACGGCGACGGCGTAGCCTGCGGTTGGGTTGCTAAAGCGAAAGATGGATCCGTTTTTGGCTTCGACGCGGCGGCGAACTGCGACCGTCTGGCCTTTTACTGTCCGGCTGGTCGCGGTCCAAAAATACGAGCGGGGACGGTCGCCGCCGATGCCGTCAAATTCGGCGGCTCCATCGGTAATGGTTGCGTACCCTGAGATCTTGAATTCCAGACCGGAACTGCCTCCGGCCTTTAGCTTTTGGCCCTCGTTGGTGCCGCGTTTTGAGCTGTAGCCGTCGATCGTCAATTGGTTCTGCGACATTCCGAGTGCTGTTTCGAGGTCCATCCAGTCATTATCCGTCGGCAGACGCCAGCCCGTCGGGCACGCCTTTTTCGCGGCGTCAAAAGTGTACAGCATGCCGAGATCGGTGCAAGAATTCTCGTCGTCGTTATAACACCACGACTCATCAGGGAAGTCATAACGAAGTTTTTCCTTCATCCAGGTCAGGTTTCCTACCTTCTTAATTCCGTAAACCTGCCCGTCCCGCTTATCTTTGAAGCTGGTCTTAGTTCCCTGACCGCCGCCCTGAGCAACGGCCGCCGCCGCAAACAATAAAACCGTCGTGATGGTAAAAATGATATTTTTCATAAAATCGCTCCCGATCTGCGAATTGTACACTAAAAACGTGATCAATTCTGCGATTTTTACGGCTCCGCCACTCTATTCGCAGAAAAGCTCTCCATTTCCCGCACACTTCCCGACCATTTCATTGTCAAGGAAGTCACTTTGACTTTAGCCGTGGGTTTCTGCCACAGAATACTTGCCAGTGTCGCGGCAGGCCCGCAACCGTGAACCCACTGTAGGCACAACGGATCGACGCGCGTCGTGTCAGCGACGACTGACACGGAAGTTCTTTTCAATCCGAAGCATCGCTCCCATACCCACCCACAAATACCAAACTGCCCCACATGTCAGCACGATGCAGAAGCCCGCACATTGCAGAAGGCTAGTTCCTAGTCTGGCATAGAATTCGGGTCAGCTTGCAATTAATTTAATTCATTTGAGATGCGAGGCATTCGATTCCAGGTTATGTAGGATTGCGCACAGAACGGCGTGTATATTTCCGTTAAGATGATAGTGGTCAAATATCGGTATGCAGCAGATGTATAGATGAATAGATCTATTTTGCTCGGCCGTAGGGAGAACAAATGAAAGTATTTAAGACATTATCAATAATTATTGCGGCAGCCTTTTTTTTGGCAGCTTGTAACACAGACCAGTCAACGCAGTCGGGGATTCCGCAGCGGCAGAATGACCCGATCGCTCAAGTTCCGGCCGGCGACGTAGACGGCTTTGTTTACGACGATTTTGACCTTCAGCGGGTCGGCGACCTGCTCCAGCGTTCGGACACGCCGCGGGAATTCGAAACCTATCTGAATGAGCCCAACGGGATAAACAATCTCGATCTCAACGGCGACGGTTACGCGGACTATATCAGCGTCGATGAATTCGGTGATCAGAATTCGTACGAACGCGGGCTTTCGATGTATACAAACTATGGATCCGATCGCCGGCAGGATCTCGGAACTGTCTATTTCTATCGTGACGAGCCGCAATATCCCGGTGCACGCGTTGTCATAAACGGAAATGACAACATTTACGGCGATAATAGCTATTACGAAACCAACTGGCTCGAAAAGTCGATCGGCATCGTCAGTCAGTTGTTCACGCAAAATCGTCAGCAGTATCGCTCACCTTACTATTACGACAACTATCCGTCCGGCTATACGACGTATGACGTTGTCGAACGACCGGTCTATCGTACGCGCATCGAGCAGATGTATCCACAGCCGATCTTTGCATACACCACAACGGCACCGGTCTATTTCAACAAGATCAAGATCAAATCGCCGAACAACGGCCTTCACCTCGGCCAGATCTACGGCAAGCTAAAGAAACCGAAGAAAGACCAGGAAGATTTCTATAAGAATAATCCGAACAAGCCGGGCCGCGACAAAAAGGCAAATGACGACAGGAAAAACAACGTCGATGAGAACAATCGAGCTAAACCGGATAAAGTCGCCAAGCCCGACAAAGTCGAAAAACAACAAGACAGCAAACCCGCTAAAGTCGAAAAACAACAAAACGACAAGCCAGCTAAAGTCGAAAAACAACAGGGCGGCAAGCCCGATAAGGGTGGAAACGGCGGTAAAGGCAATGGAAAGAAACCGTAGTTTGATCTAACTCAGAACACTATTTCCGTTGCTATTGCAGGCAAACGAAAAAGGCTTCGTTCATCTCGAACGAAGCCTTTTTTCAATTTCGATCAATTGCGATCACCTCGCTTTACAAGCCTCAATAGCGACCTCCCAGTTGTTGTGTTTGTTTATCTCACCAATGAAGCAGGCGACGGTTGCGTCGGGGTTTCGCGATCCCTGACAA
Organism: Pyrinomonadales bacterium; assembly: GCA_038248245.1. Lineage (GTDB taxonomy): Bacteria > Acidobacteriota > Blastocatellia > Pyrinomonadales > Pyrinomonadaceae > OLB17. The sequence continues at coordinate 3,552 of JBBRUA010000252.1, forward strand.
AGAAGGTTTAGGTTGACAGGGTTCCAGTTTTTGTTTCCGGCCTTGTCCCAAGCTATCTTTCCCTGCACCTGCTCGCTGCATCCGAGGCTATTTGTCGCGGTCGTGATCACGGTCTCGAACCGCCAACGCTGGTTTACGCCACTGTTGCGTGCAGCGGTCAGAACATTTGCTCCGTTGTCCATTGAGCTATTTTCCAGAGTGAACACCCTTCTATTCGGTTTTGAGACAATAATATAAGTGTTATTCTCTTGGTCGCCGATACGCCACATCTGGCTGTTTACTTCGGCACACGCCCATTGCTGCAGGCTCGCACCTCTACCGTCGATGCACTTGTTGCTGTAGATCGAACGGATCTGATAAAAACCAGCACCTTTCCATTGCATCTGCCATTGCTGATTCGTGACCTTTGCGTCGCCCCATTGCTGTATCGCGGTTCCGTCGGCCGGGCTCGGCCCTCTGATATCCAGGCCTTTGCCGCTTTTGACCGAAACTATACGATAGACCTTTGCCGTGAACATCACATGCTGTAGTGGGGTCACGTCGTAGGCGATCCTGTACTCATCAACGAAATGCTCAGTGCCCGCATACCCAACATGGCACCTGCCGAGCACGATCTTTCCGGGATATGTTCCGAGCACCGGCGAACCGGGCTGAAGTGAAAAATTAGCTTGACACAGATACAGCGGCCCACCGTTTTCGGTTCCTCCAATTATCGCTGTCCTGTTTGCAAACGTTGTCCCGCGCACCTTATTTTCCCAGCGCACATCACCCAAATACACTGAAAACGCCTGTCCGACTAGCGGAATTTCCTTCCCGCCCCAGGTTATGTTGCAGTTCCCTTTTACGACCTTTCCCGGATGCTGGCCATTCTTGTAATCGCCACGGCAAACGTAGAGCGATGCTCCCTGCTCCGTCCCGCCGACGGCCGCATTCACCGGTATTGCCTGCCCGACCCCGATCGGGATCCAGCCGTTCTGTCCGCTTGCCGGCAGAACGAAACAGACCGCGACCGCGATGGTCGCCCAAATTAAAAACAGATATCGATTGTTTGTGATCGTCATAGTTGCACTTTTCTCGGCGAAAGCCTGATTTATTTAATTGCTAAGGGATGGACAAACTCTACGCGAAGCCGCACACATAGTCAATCAAGCTCTGCCTGCGAAC
>JBBRUA010000253.1:0-4695 GCA_038248245.1 Pyrinomonadales bacterium
CAGCTCCAGGGCGACCCGGTTTTCATGGGTCATTTGCTTGCTGCGGCGGGTAAAAATGGACTCGGTTGCGAGAGCTTTCAGCAGTTTGTGAACGTCTATTCGGGCGAACTTTTCGGCGGCCGGATAAGCCGTCATTTTGATGCGATCTTCGACGAAATACTGCCCGACACAGCCTCGCAATCGCGAATCGTGGCGATGCTTGCCGATCTGCTCGGCGACGATTCAAATAAATCGACGCTCGATTTTTGGCAGACTCACGCCGCTCTTTCGCCCGAGCAGTTTCGCCGCGTAACGTCCGCTTTGCACGACCATGAGTTCGTTGCTGTCGGGTCGAATTCGATCGAGGCTTTTCCCGACAATATTGTTTTCGCCGACTACATCACCGCCCGACATCGGCTCGAAACGAATGAGAATGGACGTGCCCGCATCGTCGGCGATGAACTGGCCAATTACGTAAAACGGGCCCCGCAACTCATGGCGAGGTTTTATCGTCAGCTCTCGGCGATCGGCCTTCGCGAAGTGATGCAGGCCTTCGACGGCCGCGATGTTGCACGTTCGCTGATCGATTACGGTACGTTCGAGGCAAATCTAAAAGGATTGCCGGACGGCGAACTGCAGCAGGCGATCGCCACTTCAAATGAGAAAATCAGTCTGCCGCAGATAATTTACACCGCCCACAGCGTCGCATTCTATCGTCAGATCGGCGACCTGATCGACGCCGAACGCTCCGCCATCGCTATCGGTTTCGAACGCTCGGGTACAGGCGACACCGTTGAAGACATCGTCTGGATCGCGGCCGAGATCGACTCAAAACTCGAGGCCGCGGCCGACGTGACCGAGTTCTGGTGTGATCGCCTGGAAATGGTCGCCGCCAACTGTGATTTTAAGGCGTTCAAGATCTGGCTCGTCTCGCCGGAAGGATTTTCCGCAGATGCCAGGCAGTTACTCGCCGAGCGAAACGCCATCGGTTCGAGTCGCCGGCAGGTTGACCTGCTCGTTCGCCAACTCAGCGGATCGGCTCTCGTTCCGGCGTCGGCGTCTGACGAATACGAGATCGTCATCCCGATGGGCGATGACACCGAAATGATCGCCGCCCACACCGTCGAGGAGATCGCCAAACGCCATAATTTCCCGGCGAAAGCGATCAATCAGATCAAAACCGCACTCGTCGAGGCATGTATCAACGCGTCGGAGCATTCGCTCAGCCCCGACCGCAAGATCTATCAAAAATTCGCCGTCGATCAAGACAAAATAACGATCACCGTCTCAAACCGCGGCCTCCGCCTACTCGACAAAGCCGCCAAACAGGTCACCACCCAAGAAGGCCGCCGCGGCTGGGGCCTCAAGCTGATCCAAAACCTCATGGACGAAGTAAAAGTAGATCAAACCGACGACGGAACGCGGATTACGATGATGAAACGAATTAGTGACGCAGCCCTTTCAGCAAATTAATTTAATGGTTACTCTGGGTCGGTTTCATTGTATAATCGTCGAAGCGGGGGTAAATTTTAATGGCAGCAGTTTTAGAAATAGAAAGTAAAAAAGTTTCGGCGAAAGAGAAGAAGAAAGATCTCGGCGATCGAATTCGTCGGCTCCGCACCTTACTCTCCAGTGATAAACGAGAGCAGAGCGACACTTTTGAATACCTCAAGAGATCGCTTGACGAAGACCGACCCTCTAACAGGCGTCTGTTCAAATGAGTGTGATCGTATTGCTCGATGCAGGGCCACTTGGAATGATCTCAAATCCGTCTGCTACGCAGGCAAATCTCGAGTGTTTTGAGTGGTTGGAATCTATCTTAACGTCCGGCCTTCAGGTCATTGTTCCTGAGATCGCAGATTACGAGATCAGGCGCGAATTGCTTCGTGCGAACAAGACACGAGGTCTCCACCGACTCGATCTACTCAAATACACGCTCGACTATTTGCCGCTAAGCACCGACGTAATGCTTCGCGCAGCGGAACTTTGGGCGGATGCCAGAAAGCAAGGCAAGCCGACCGCAGACGCAAAAGCCTTGGACTGCGACGTAATTCTGGCGGCACAAGCTTTGTCGGAAGGGGCAATTGTGGCTACGGAGAATGTAGGGCATCTTTCGAGATTCGTGGAAGCGAAAAATTGGCGCGATATCTCGCCATCGACATAATTAATCGTATTTGACCATCACACTCACATATCCGTTGTAATCTGTTTAAGTTTGTGCTAAAAATACGGTTCAAGTAGTTTCTACGTTTACAGTTTCTAAATTACGCAAAGGAAGATAATTAGGTGATCACAGAAAATCTATCTGAGGCCGCTCACACGACCACTCCGGAGACTTCCGATATGGCCGTCGTTCTCGCGGGTGACTATCTGAATAAACTCGCGGGCGAAAAGATCGAGCGCGAGTGTAAAACGAAGCTCGACGAAGGCTGTAAACAGCTCGTAGTCGATTTTTCGCAGACCGAGATAATCAATAGCATCGGCATTTCAATTTTGCTCGGCGTGATCGATTCGGCCGAGAATTCGGGTGCGAAGGTTATTTTTTCCGACCTCAATCAGGATTCCGTCGAGCTGTTTGAAACGCTCGGGCTGACAAAGCACGTCACGATCGCGTGATCTTAAATAATTTATGATCGAGAACAGGCACAAGTTGATCCACGCGTTCGGGGCGCTCGCGGAGTTGGGACAGGAGGTTGCGAATAAGAACAACTTTCAGGAGACGATCCGCACCTCGCTGCATCTGATATCGGGTGCTTTGGGGATAATGCGCGGCGGTGTGGCGAGATATTCGCGGTTCGGCCACGAGCTGAATATGCTTGCCGTCCGCGGACTCGGCGACGATTTTCCGCTGAGTTTGACGCTTTGCATGGAGGACGAACGCCAGTTCCTGACCAACGGCCTCAACCCGATCGAGATCGCCCAGGCCAAGGTTTTGCCGTTCTTTCAGGTTTACGACACGAGTTTCGAGCGAAAACGGATCGAGCTTCTGTTGCCACTGATCGTTCGCGACGAGATCGTCGGAGCAGTATTTCTCGGTGAAAAGGCAACCGGCGAAGCGTACACTACTTACGAAAAAGAAATTATTTGCGCCATGGGCCGCCACATCGGCGTCGCGATCGCCCAGCGAAACCTGATGGCCGAGATCGAACGCCATTCCGAGGAAAACCGCCGCCTCGTCGACGACATGCGAACGACCTACACCGACACGGTCAAGGCATTCGCCACCGCGATCGATTGCAAAGACAAATACACCGAGGGCCACTCGGTTCGCGTCGGAAAATATTCCGAGATCATCGCCACCGAACTCGAATGGGGCACGCCCGAGATCGAAGGTGCGGCCGTCGCCGGATATCTGCACGATGTCGGCAAATTAACTGTCGAGCGAAAGATCATCAACGCTCCGTACCGCATCAACGCCAAGGAATCCGCCGAGCTCAACAAACATCCGGGCGTCGGCTACGAGATCCTGATGCCGATCCATCATCCGTACGCCAACGTGCCGCTCGCCGCCAAATATCACCACGAACGCCTCGACGGCCGCGGGTATCCCGACGGCCTTTACGACCGCGAGATACCGTATATCGCGAAACTCGTGAACCTCGCCGACTCGTTCGACGCGATGACGACCGACCGCCCGTACAAAGCCCGCCGTCCCGCCGCCGAGGTCGTCGAAGATCTACAGCGAAACGCCGGCAAGCAGTTCGCACCGGAACTCGTCACCGCATTTTTGAAAGGAATGTTAAAAGAATTGAACGGCGACAACAAAGACAAGCGTTTTCGCCGTCTTCTCGGCCGCGAGTACATGGAGGCCCCGGGTATCATCCCGACGATCCGCCAAACCCTTAACGAAATGGCCCCGACCTCGCCGCTGACCTACATTCACCCCGATTCACAGATCGGCGATCAGCCGTTGGTCTAAGCGTTTTCGAGCAACTGAACAAATTTCTTCGCCGCGAGTGATAGGTTTCTATCGCTGCGGTAGATGACGCCGACGGTGCGGATCCAGTATTTTTCGGCGAGTTCGACGACGGCGAGCGTGCCCGTTCGTTTTGCCTCGGTGACGGCTGTCTCGGGAACGATCGCAAGCCCAAAACCGACCTCGACGGCACGCTTTATCGTTTCGATATTGTCGAACTCCGCGACTTTTTTCACCTCGACGCCATTTTCCTTAAATATCTTGTCCATCGCCTTGCGGGTCGGGACGTCTCGTTCGAACAGCACGAACGCCTCGCCGTTCAGATCGGTCACCTTTACCTTTTTGCGCTTCGCGAATTTGTGGTCTGGCGGCGTGATCAGGACGAGTCGATTCTGCGGCATCTGCGTTATCGTCAGGCCGCGTCGAGGTTCGGGAAAGGCGATCACACCGAGCTCGACCGCACCGCTTAAAACATCGCGGACGACACGCGTCGTGCGCGAATATTCCATATCGATCTTGGCCGTCGGAAATTTCGTCATGAATTCGCGCACCTTGCCCGGCAGTTCGTGCAGGCCGACGCTGTAAACGGTCGCGACCTTGATCGTTCCGCCGATCTTGCCCACGACACCGCGCAGGCTTTCCTGCAATTCGTCGTAGGCCGCGAGCACATTCCGCGATTATTTATAAAACACATCGCCCGCCGGCGTCAGATTGACGTCGCGGCGACCGCGAACGCGTTCGAGCAGGCGGCGTTTGAATTTTTCTTCGAGCGTGCGTATCTGCTGGCTCACAGCGGACTG
>JBBRUA010000254.1:0-4686 GCA_038248245.1 Pyrinomonadales bacterium
GAAGACGAAAAGGCTGAAACCAGTAAAGTTAAGGCATACGTCACCGAACGTCTGCTTTTCAAACACTGGGTCGAATGGCGCAATCGTAAACGGACACACGTTTTCGTTGTTCCCGCCTCTGGCGGTGTGGCGACTGACGCGACACCCGGAGATTTTGATTCCCCGCCATACGGTGCCGCAACCGGAACCGACTACGCGTTCTCGCCTGACGGCCAAAGCATTATTTATCTCCGCAATCCGGACAAGGTCGAGGCGATCTCAACCAACAGCGATATTTTCATACAGAATCGCAAAAGCGGAGCTCCTAAAAACATCACGCTCGGAATGAATGGCTACGACGCTTCGCCAATTTATACACCGGATGGAAAGTATATGCTGTTCCGCTCGATGGCAACGCCTAAATTCGAGGCCGACCGCTGGCGGATCATGCGTTATAACCCGCAGACCGGCGAGATCGTTGAGCTGACGAAAGGCTTCGATCAATCTGCCGACGGTGTGACAGTTTCTGCGGACAGCAAGATGATCTATTTCACCGCGAACGAGCGGGGAAAGAATCCGATCTTCTCGGTTCCGGTCGAACCTGATTTCAGATCTCGGATCGCGACGCATGTTAAGAAGGTTGTTGATGGTGTTTACGCCAGCAGCCTTAACCTTGATAACAATGGGCACATAGTTTTCGCAGCGAGCTCGATAACGGCCCCGACCGAAGTGATGCGAGTTAACACTGACGGCACCGGCATGATCGCGTTGACGAAAGAAAATACCGCGTCGCTCGCGTCCTTCGGTTTGAAAAAGCCTGAAGACATGGATTGGAAAGGCGCCGTGAATACCAATGTTCATGGTTTTCTATTAAAGCCCGCGAATTTCGATTCATCGAAAAAGTATCCGCTGATCGTCCTTATCCACGGCGGCCCGCAAGGAGCGTGGGGCGATAGCTGGAGTTATCGATGGAATCCGCAGATGTTCGCAAATGCGGGCTACGTTGTATTTATGCCGAATCCCCGCGGTTCGACCGGTTACGGGCAAAAGTTCGTCAACGAAATTTCCGCTGACTGGGGCGGCAAAGTTCACATCGACATCGCTAACGGAGTCGCCGAGGTCGTAAAAATGCCGTTCGTCGACAAATCAAATATCGGAGCCGCCGGTGCGAGCTATGGCGGATACATGGTCGGTTGGCTGCTAGGACATAACAACGATCCGCGATTCAAATACAAAGCTTTTGTCTCGCACGCCGGTGTATACAATCTGGAAAGCATGGCGACCGCCACGGAAGAAATCTGGTTCGTTAACTGGGAATTCAAGGGAATGCCGTGGGAAAACCCGGTCAACTACAACAAATGGTCGCCGCATAAGTTCGCTAAGAATTTTGCCACTCCAACCCTCGTCACGGCGGGAGAACTCGATTATCGTGTTCCGGTTGATCAGAGCCTGCAGCTTTACACCACGCTTCAGTTGAAAGGCGTTGAGTCCAAACTTCTAGTCTTTCCCGACGAAGGCCACTGGATACTGAAACCGCAGAATTCTGAATTTTGGCATTCAAATGTTTTGGGCTGGTTTAAGAAATATCTGCAAAAATAGAACTTGCTAGCATATTTCCCGACCTTTGAGCGTTCTCTGCTTTATAATTTCGATACGCAGAGAACGCTTTTTCTTGAGAATTGACTCGATCGTGTCCGCCTAAAATGAAATCATTTACATCGACGCCCCTACTTGCCTGTCGTTTAATCATAGCTTTCTCCATCGCGGGCCTAGGCCAGGGTCGCCCAAGTTTTAATCGGTCTCAGACATTCGACGCTCAGCATTATATTATTCGTGTTAGTTTCGATGTTTCTAAGAAAACAGTTTTTGGCGACACCACAGTAATTCTAAAACCGCTTGCAACAAATTTCCGCAGCGTCGAACTCGATGCTGTGGACCTCAAGTTCGAGTCCGTCAAACTTGAGCCGAACGGTACTGAGCTCAAATACAAGACCGTCGGTGAAAAGGTTATCGTCACGCTCGACCGTGCATATTCAGCGGACGAAACGATCTCGATACGCTTCAAATATTCTGCGTCCCCACAAAAAGGTGTTTATTTCGTACCCGCTGAGACCGCCGCTAAACGTGTCGAACATTCCGCCCAGATCTGGACGCAGGGCGAACCTGACGAAGCACGTCATTGGTTCCCGTCGTTCGATTTTCCAAGTGACAAAGCAACGACCGAGCAATATATTACAGCCGATAAAATCGATTCGGTCATCGGAAACGGAGAGCTTCTCGGAAAAGAAGATGTGGCGGGCGGGAAGCAAACCTGGCATTACAAAATGCCTGTACCGCATTCAACCTATCTGGTGTCGTTTATCATCGGTCAGTACGTTCGCATCGGTGACAAATATAAAGATATCCCGCTTGGCTTTTATACCTATCCCGGAAAAGAAGACACCGCACGCCGGGCGTTTGGAAACTCCAAGGACATGATCGCCGTATTTGAAAGAGCGACCGGTATTTCTTTTCCCTTCAACAAGTACGATCAAACTGTCGTAGCAAATTTCAAGTTCGGCGGTATGGAGAATATTACCGCGACGACGATGGCCGATAGCGAAATATTCTTTGCGGATTTCGATTTTGGAAAGCCCATTGTCGAAGACCTCGTTTCGCACGAACTGGCTCACTCTTGGTTCGGCAATCTCGTAACATGTAAAAACTGGGCCGAGCTGTGGCTTAATGAAAGTTTTGCGACCTATATGGAGGCTGTCTATCTCGAACAGACGAAGGGGCGGGCCGCTTACATGCAAAAGATCCGGTCTGACGCCGATGAATTCTTAACAGACGATGCGACTACCAAAAGGCGGCACGGCTTATATAATCTTCGAGCGGGCGAGGTCGACAAACTATTCGACACCGCCGCTGTCACTTATAACAAAGGTAGCGTTGTGCTTCACATGCTTCGTGAAGAGATCGGCACTGATGTTTTTTGGAGAGCTGTCAATAAATATCTAAATCGTCATAGCTTTGCCAACGTGGAAACAACCGACCTAAAAGCTGCGATGGAACAGGAATCTGGGCGCGACTTAAATTGGTTTTTCGATCAATGGGTCTACAAAGCCGGAGCCCCGCGACTCACGATCAGCTCAAGTTACAGTGAACGCAGCAAAATGCTTAAGGTAACCGTAACCCAGACCCAGAAAGCAGATGCGATCGTGCCAGCAGTTTTTCGAATGCCTTTTATGTTTGTGATCAAAACAGAAAAAGGGATCGATTCGACTATAAAACACTTGTCAAAACGCTCCGAGACATTTCTGATAAAGCCGAGTTCAAAACCCTCAGTTCTTGGGACCTTGCCAACAAGCTACGACCCCGAAGACAGCGTTCCCGCGAAGTCGGTAAAGATATTGCCGATTAAGTTTGGTCAATAACCATCGGCTAAGTTTTCACTCGTGACAGGAGATAGACGCCGAGCATCGAAAAAATCAACAAGGGAGACCATACCGCGATTGTCGCCGAAAGGCTACCACTTTCTCCGAACTGGGCAAAAGTATTGGTCACTCCCATGAACAAAAGCCAAAGACCGATCGCATAACCGACCGTGACCACCTTTCCTTTGCGGCTCAGTGAAAGTGCAAAAGGTGCAGTAAAAAGTGCAATGACAAAAGGTAGTAGCAACGTCGAATACCTCTTTTGAATTGCGACAGCAAAGCTAAACCTCTCAACTTCCGAATCTGTTCCTGCGAGTCGTGTTTTCAGTTCAGAAACGTTCAAGTGGCTCGGCTTCCCGCGAATCCCGGCGAACGGGTTCGATGTCTCGTCAAATTCCCCGCCATTCAACGGTTCGCTCGATATTGTTCCATCCGACGTATCACTTTTCTGAACGTTCCCTTTCATCACAACCTTCCCGTCCTCCCACGACGCAAGCGGCGAACGGTACAGAGCTTGCAATCTTGATCCGTCTATTGAAAATTCGTAAACAACGAGATTCTTGACGCAACCAGCGTGACAATCACCTTCTCTCGTTTCGTTATCAGACGCGAGAAAGGTTGTGATTAAGGAAGGGGTTGCCATAAGAAAAAGAGGTCCAATACTTCGTTTTTCCGGTCTTTGAATCTCAGGAGTGCTTTGACCGTTTGGCTCAGATCGGGCGCGTAAAATGTTTGGTCCAACTACCACCTCTTTCCAATCCACGAAAACCTCGACGTTGTCCGATTCCCCGTTTGAAATTTCGTTGGTGGGAGAACGATACACCTTTTCGTTATCAGACGCATACGAATGTGAGTAATCAGAATGCTCGTCGCTTTCAGTTTTTGCTCGCGATGCAAGCCCAAGCCGTCTGTCGTTATCAGACGCAGGTTTCTGGCGTTCAACAAGTGGTGAGCTGGATTCTACGATCTCAAAAGAATAGATACGCCTTTCCGTGGCGACCCAGTATCTTCCTGATGAAGGCGAGACGACTCCGCCTTTACGTATTTGCGTCCTGATCTCGTCCTGCTTTTGATTAGCTTTGGGTGTGATCCGCTCCTGAACCTGCCAGTTCACCAAACCAAGCAGAGCCATCAATATAAAACCAGGGACGAGAAGACGATAAACACTTTGTCCTGCCGAGGTCCACGTAACGATTTCGTTCTGGCGGGATTTAATAACGTATGTTGCGAGAATACCTACCATTGCCGCCGACGGAGCGATCTGGAGGTAAATAAACGGCATCAGGAAAAA
>JBBRUA010000255.1:0-4668 GCA_038248245.1 Pyrinomonadales bacterium
AGAAATTCGAATCCTATCTTGATACCGTAAGGCTCGGCAATGTCCGCTAGCTCGTTCAAAACGCGAACCGACTCCGTAATCGTTTCCTCGTCAGATTTTGGTCCCTGACGCAGTGATCCGGGGACCGAAAGAACGTAGGGACACCCGATCGCCGCCGAGATCTCGCATAATTTCGCACATTCTGCTTTGATCTCAGCGTAGTCTTCATCAGATCGCCAAGTAATATGTTCGAGTGTATTGATGGACAAGACACCGATGGCGGTTGTAGCGAGCAAGGCCTTAAGATCGTCAACTGAATGTGTTTCCAGATAATCGTAAAGCTTATTCGAACGAAGCTCGACCAGATCATATCCCGCCGCCGCCGCCGCCCGAATGTCGGTCTCAAGGTCGGCGCTCATCGTCGTCGCGCCATTAAGGGCAATTTTCATAGAAACTCCAAAATTAAATTTTATCACGAGCCCCGCGACACGCGGAAACACTGACCGTCGGAGTTTGTTGTCGACGAACGATGTTGCATTAAAGAAAGGGCATGCGGCTGTTCTATCCATCGTGCATTCCCAAACGTTTCTTGCTTGCAACCGTTCCCGTTGCTCTTTCCTCTAACAATCGGGTAAGCTATCTGCGTATCGCACTCGCCCCGTTTAACACAATATGAATAAATTGCTCAGCCTTATCTTAGCCGTACTGTTTGTTTCCTCGATCTCATTCGGCCAGTCGACCGATGCTGCTTTGAGATCTGTGATGGATAAAGACCGTTCGAGCCGCGGTGCCAATGGAAAACTAATGACGCTGACAGCGGCGGAACACTTGTTCCGCGGCGATGTTTACATGACGAACCGCGTTTTTCCCGAGGCACGCGAACACTTTCAAAAATTAATGGACGTTTACCCGACCGACGCCGGAATGGGAAAAGCCTTGTTCGGCATGGGCCGTTCATATATGTGGGAACGTGAGTACACCAAGTGCATTTCATTTTTGAGCAGGGTAGCCAAGGAATATCCGGCGACGAAGGACGGCCGAGAAGGGCTGTATTTTCAGGGTTCATGTAATGTACGTATAAGCAGAAATACCGAGGCGGCCAAGATCTATGAGCAATATACGATAATGTATCCGTCGGGCGAACGTATCGACGGCGCCTTTCTCAACACGATCGACGCGCTGCGTGAGTCCGGCCAGTACGAACAGGCGAACGCCTGGGTTGTCCGGGCAGTAAGCCGATTTCCCGGTAAGCCGACCGAGATGAACGCACTCCACGCTCGTCTTCGCATCGAGATCTATCGCGGTCTCTGGTCATATGCTGAAACCACGGCGAACGAGATGCTCGCACTGAACAAGTTCGCCGGGACGATCACCGGCGCTGACGAGGTCAAGTATCTCAAAGCGTTCGCGATGGAAAAGGCTGGGAAACGGAGCGAATCGATCGCGGTCTACGGCTCGATCCCTGACAAAGCCACATCGTATTACAGCGGCCTGGCCTCAGAAAAGCTTGCCGGCACCACCGGGCGCGTAAAAACGGTCGCACAGGTTTCGCCAAAGGATTATCCTGTGATGTTTCGCGTCGAGGTGATGCAGTATGCAAAAAAGCACAAGATCGATCCGCGCTTCTTGCTCGCTATCATGAAGCAGGAAAGCTCGTTTCGCACTGACGCGAAATCGCCGGCGGCGGCCCGCGGACTGCTCCAACTCGTGATGGATACAGCTCTCAAATACAACAAGAAAGCCGGATTCCCTACCCTGCAACCGGATGACCTCTATAATCCGCGGATCAACATTGCCCTCGGGTCTGAATATATCGCTGACCTAAAGACCGAGTTCGGCGGACTCTACGAAGCTATTGCGGCGAGCTACAACGGCGGCGAAGACAACGCTCGCCGCTGGTTAAACCGCTCGAAACCTAAAGACGCTGCGATTTTTACCTCCGAAGTCGGGTTTGCTGAGACAAAAAATTACGTCTTTAAGGTAATGACTGGCTTTCGTATTTATCGGGAATTGTACGACGAGAATTTAGTGAGGCGTTAATTCTTACAGAATAGTTTTACCTAAAGCCGACAAGATCAGCTCGCAAGCCAGTTCGACAGTGATATTGCTCTGGTCGAGCAGCGGATTGACCTCGACTATCTCAAATGACCGCATTCCGCCCTGAGCGGCGATCATTTCCAGTGTTAGGTGAGCCTCGCGATAAGTTGCCCCGCCTCGAACTAACGTTCCGGAACCGGGAGCAAATCGAGGGTCGATGCCGTCGACGTCAAATGTTACGGCGTATCCGCCGGGAGCTTTGGCAGCGATCGCGATCGCGTCCGCGACACACGCGGCCATTCCGCGTCTATCAATATCGCTCATCGTGAAAAAGTTATCCCGAAGCCCGAGTTTGTGTATCTGGCTGCGTTCCCCTTCATCGACATCGCGGGCCCCGATATGTGCAAAATATTTCGGATTCAATTTCGGGGCGAAACCGCATAGATTTACGAGTTCTTCGTTTCCGTGGCCAAGGATCGCGGCGAGAGGCATACCGTGGATGTTTCCCGATGGCGACGTCTCCGGTGTATTTATATCGGCGTGCGCATCAAACCAGATCAACCCGATCTCAGTATTTTGCTCGCGATAGTGGTCCGCGATCGCAGAAAAGGTCGGTATCGCGATCGCATGATCGCCACCGAGAATGATCGGAAATTCCCCGTTTTGTAGTATCTTTCTCAGATCTCCAATGATATTTTCGCTCGACGCCAGCATTTCAGCGAGATGTTTCGGATTATCGTCGTTTTTCTCCGAGGGCGGAATAATGATTTTCGAGTCGCCATGGTCGTTGACTTCATAACCGAGTTCGCGAATGTGATCCGTCAGATGGCGCCCACGGATCTTAGAAAGCCGCATCGCGTTCGCACCCAGCTCACTGCCCGTCTGACCCGCCCCGAAACCAAGCGGTACTCCGAGAATGCCTACTTTTGAATAATTCATAAGATATTTTTTCGCAGCTACTCGACCAAGTTCTCGTATTCAACGAAAACGCAAAACTGCCGCGAAACTTTCATTTTCTAAAACTCTATTTCTCCAAACCCGTTCGTGAACAGGTCCGTTATAGCGTCCGCCGCCTGACGCTCATCCGGTCCGTTGATCATCATATCGAGGGTTACGCCATACGATGCCGCCAGCGCGAGGAGACTTAATATGGATTTAGCGTTCGCCGAGGCGTTTGCTTTTTTATTCCGGAGAATAATTCGGCTTTCAAACTGAGCTGCACAGCGAACAAGCTTTGCTGCGGCTCTGGCATGCAGGCCGAGCGGATTAACGAGTTTGACCGTTTGCTCGAGCATCTACTTGGCCTTCTGAGGTTCGAGCAACATTCCTGCACGGCAAATTGCCGACTTACCCTGTTCCTCTACCTCGTGAGCAAGATCCCCGAGAGTTATCTCTTTGTTTACGGTCGCGAGTTTTATGACCATCGGCAGATTCACGCCGGTGACGATCTCGACCTCGTTTTCTTTGAGAAACATCATCGAAATATTAGTTGGCGTACCGCCAAACATATCAGTTAAAAGCAGTACGCCGACGCCCTGAGAAACCTTCTTGATCGCCCGCTCGATCTCGGATTTAGCCATCTCGACATCGTCATGCCAACCGATGGATACTGCATCGATATTATTTAGTTCACCGACGACCGCCTCGGCCGCCGCAAGCAGTTCGTTGGCCACTTGCCCGTGAGACACTATCACTCCGCCTACTCTTTTTAATTCACTCATACCTATTTCTGAATATCGCGATGGACCGCGACGACATCAAAGTTTTTATCCTTCAACGTTTGCTGAAGAGAATTGGTGACCATGACGGAGCGGTGTCGCCCGCCCGTACAACCCACGCCGATCGTCAGATATGATTTACCCTCGCGTTGGTATCGAGGCAAAAGATATTCGAGAAGATCGGTCAGACGGGCGATCGTCTCCTTCACCTCAGATTCCTTATCAAGAAAGGCGATCACTCGCGGATCGTCTCCCGGCAGATTCTTCAGATCCTTAACAAAATACGGATTCGGCAGATGCCTGACGTCAAATAAAAGATCGACGGTTCTCGGATTCCCATACTTATGCCCGAAACTAATGATCTCGACCTGCAACGGATTCCCTTCCGAACTGCCGCTAAACTTTTGAACGATCAGCCGCCGCAAAGTATGAACTGTGTGTTCCGAAGTGTCGATTATTAGGTCCGCCATACGGCGAACGTCCGTCAGGGCTCGGTTTTCCCGCCGGATCGAATCGACCAGTCCCGTTCCCTCATCCGCCGGATGCGGCCGACGCGTTTCAGAGAACCGGCGTTGAAGAACTTCGTCCGACGCTTCAAAGAAGACAATAAACGGAACGAGCTTCTTTTTACCAAGTTTCTTTAATTCAGACGAAAACTCGGACAGAAAGTGGCGTTCGCGGATATTGATAACGAGCACCGCCTTCTCGATCGCCGCCGGTTGGTCGACGGTCGAAACCAGAAGCCTTCCAAACGTCGAAACCATCGTGAGCGGAAGATTATCGACGCAGAAATAGCCCAGATCCTCAAACGCATCGGTCGCCGAACTCATGCCCGAACCGCTCAGTCCAGTGATAATGATCAGTGCCGGAAGATCCGAATCGTGTTTTCGTCTGGTCTCCATTATAGTGTTAATTTTTCGATCGAATCCGCCAG
>JBBRUA010000256.1:0-4662 GCA_038248245.1 Pyrinomonadales bacterium
CTGGCGTGATGACGACGAGATCGTCATCACGGGCCGTGCCGACCTTGCTTTCAACGGCGAATGGCCGAT
This sequence comes from Pyrinomonadales bacterium, assembly GCA_038248245.1. Classification (GTDB taxonomy): domain Bacteria; phylum Acidobacteriota; class Blastocatellia; order Pyrinomonadales; family Pyrinomonadaceae; genus OLB17. The sequence goes on from JBBRUA010000256.1 coordinate 70, forward strand.
TAAAAGCTGATCAGCGATTTTCCCTGCAAAGTGCGAGAACAGCGGCCGCTGATCACACAACCAGCTCGCCATTCTCTTCGTCTCCTTTCGAGGTAAGGAGCCGTATGATCATATAGGTTAACAACCCGATCGGCCCAAACACGAATGTCAGCATTAGGCACGGAATGACGAGTACGTGCGACACGCCTTTCTCCTGCGAATCCCGCACCTCCCAGCTGCCCACAAAAAGGTCGAACGCGAGGTAGTGTATCCATCCGGTGAGCACTGCCCACTCATTCGTGAATAACTTCATCACATTCGCCAAAGAATCAAACCCGCCCTCGGCCTTGCCAAAAAACACCATGATCAAAGCTGTGTACGCCACCGCGAGCAAAAGTGGAATCCCGCCCGACAGCACAATGATCCGCGTATATTTCCACCGCGGAAGTATCGCGATCAACAGCCACCCAAGAACGGCAATCAGATTGACAACTAAAAATATTTGTTCGGCTTTCATATTGTTGTTTACCTTCTTCGCTATCTCGATCTAAATTTCTTTACGGATTCAAGTTATCGATCCAAAATTATCTTACTCCAGCGATGAAGGTATTCACGACGGACTTGAGTGAGAGATTCTCCTTTAACAATCGAAAACTATCGTTTGTGACGAAGGAGATAACGCCGTGAATACAGATGCCGACCATTTAAGCGATGGTGCTTGCGACGTCTTTTTTCGCGTGCCTGAGCCCGTCGATTTGCCTTCATTCTAAGCCGCGAGAATAATTTGCGGAGAATCCGCTAAATATCCATTTTTACAGTAGAAAATTGCGTTTGTATAGGTGTATGCTTAGAGGTTGGACGTTTTGGTTTGCGGCACCTCCGTTTGATGGTTTAGTTTTAATTGACCGAATCGATTTTCGGGCCGTTCGGCATGGTCTCTAATTTATAAAAATATTAGCTAGGGTTTTTTATTAAAATGGCATTTAAGTCTTTATTCAGTTTATTTTCAAGCGATCTGGCGATCGATCTAGGTACCGCAAACACTCTCGTTTACGCGAAGGGCCGCGGAATTGTCGTATCGGAGCCTTCGATAGTCGCTATTAACCGCATTACGAACCAGGTCGAGGCCGTTGGTCGCGACGCGAAAGAGATGCTTGGACGAACTCCGGGCAACATCGTCGCGATCCGTCCCATGAAAGACGGCGTTATCGCCAATTTTGAGGTGACGGAAAAGATGCTCCAGCATTTTATCCGCAAAGCTCACAACGGCAAATCGTGGGTTCGCCCGCGAGTGGTTATCGGCATTCCGTCCGAGATCACACAGGTCGAGCGACGTGCGGTCGAAGATTCGGCATACCGTGCCAAGGCATCTGAGGTTTATCTGGTCGAGGAAGCGATGGCTGCCGCGATCGGTGCCGGGCTTCCAATTACTGAGCCGCACGGTAACATGATCGTCGACATCGGCGGCGGCACGACCGACATTGCCGTGATTTCATTGTCAGGTATCGTCTATTCGCGTGCAGTTCGCGTAGCGGGTAACGAGATGGACGACGCGATCACGCAATACATCAAACGCAAATACAATCTCCTGATCGGCGAACGAACCGCCGAGGCCATCAAGATCGCCCTCGGAAGCGCATTTCCGCTCGAAGAGCCGCTTTCGATGGACGTGCGCGGCAGAAACCTGATCGAAGGCATCCCAAAGACCATCACGATGACCGACGAGGAAATTCGCGAGGCTTTGTCCGACGCGATCTCGACGATCATCAATGCCGTTCGCGTTGCCCTCGAACGTACACCGCCTGAACTCTCCGCTGATATTATCGAACGAGGCATCGTTCTCACCGGCGGCGGAGCACTGCTCAAGAATCTCGACAAACGTCTGATGATCGAAACCGGCCTGCCGGTCGTCATCGCGGACGATCCGCTCTCATCGGTTGTGCTCGGCACCGGAAAAATGCTGTCGGATTTCGAACTCCTCAAACGCGTTCGCTGGGATAATTCACTAATGACGGGAAGCTAGAGCAGTATGCAACAAGCGGTCGGCAGTAAGAAGGAAAAACCTGTCTGCCACTGCCAATGCTATTGCCGACTGACATGGTTGAGCGTAGTCAAAAAGAAGTATGGCGATTGACCCCGTGGTTAATGATCGCATTGCTCCTGATGAATTTTATCCTGATGGCGTTTGACGCGCGGGACAGTACATCCGGGCAACGTATTGTCAGAACGTGGACGCAGACAGCCGCAGATTTCGTCCAGTCGCCGGTGACGTCGATCGCCGCATCGGTGTCGAACTATTTCTCATCTATCTCGTCGCTCCGATCGGCGAAATCGGACAATGATACGCTTATCCAGCGGGTGCAGGAACTCGAGGTAGAGGTCAAGCAGAAATCGGATCTGGCAAGCGAAAATGAGCGGCTAAAAACGCTGCTCCAGCTTAAAGAAACTAGTAAATACAAGGTTTTGACCGCTCGCATCATTGGCCGCGATCCGTCGGTCTGGTTCGATTCGTCGATCATTAATCGCGGTAGCCTCGACGGAGTTCAGCTCAACATGCCGATCGTTACTGACGGCGGCCTCGTCGGGCGTGTGACCGCGGTCAGTCCGCTGACGGCTCAGGTCGATCTGATCACTTACAGCAAATCAGGCCTCGGCGGCATCATCGGCGAGATCGGCGAATCGAGTGCCCTCGGCGTCATAGTCGGAACGAGCAAGAAGGATCTGCTGGAGATGAAATACGTTCCGGGCAGCATCGACGTGCAGCTGGGGCAAACGGTTTTCACTACCGGGCAGGACGGCATCTTCCCTCCGGGGCTTAAGGTCGGCGAGATCGTCAGCGTCGTTACCGGCTCGGCAACGACGCCGCACCAGATCCAGATACGTCCGGCCGCGAGGCTAAATTCGATGCAGGAGGTCGGTGTTCTCCTATACGAACCGCCGCCGAGAGCTGAATTCGAACAAAAGCTACCCAATGCGGTGAAAAAATAGCTCGCAAGATAAGAAATGGAAGGCGTGAAACTAACAATAGCTCTGATAGTCGCGATTCTGCTGCAGTGGACGCTGCGGAACGCGTTTGAGCCGTTGGCTTACATCGACTTTCCGTTGATCATCGTCGTGTATGCGGCGCTTCAGCGCAATTCGATACGGGCGATACTTTTTGGAACGATCGGAGGCCTGGCGGTGGACGCATTGAGCGGTGGATTGCTCGGGGCAAACGGTTTTACGAAGACGATAATCGCGTTCGGTGTTTCTGAGATCGCTCGCCGCGTGTATCTGGACAACTTATTGCTCCGGATCCCCGTCATAGCTGGAGCGAGTGCGCTAAACGGTCTCCTCTATTTTGGCCTCCACCGTCTGCTCGGTCAGCCGCCATCGGGCGACCTGATCGTCGTCGGTGCATACTCGCTCATCGGAACGACGATCGGCGGCACTTTGGTTTATTTGATGCTCGACAGTTTTTCGGGCGACCGCGTCAAGCGTAAAAAACGTGATATGTTCACCCCCAGACGGCAAACACGCCGCCGCAACCCTATTCGATTGAACAAATAAAGCAGGCTGTATGAAAATCAACGATCATGTTCAAAACTTGGGTGCCCGCGTCGGAACGATCCAGATACTGGCGTTTCTATTGCTCGCCCTTCTGGGTGCCCGGCTTTATTATCTGCAGATCGTCAAGGGCGACTATTACGCCGAGCGTGCCGAGAACCAACGCATCCGGTTCATCCCGATCCCGGCTCCGCGCGGTGCGATCTTTGACCGCAACGGAAAACTGCTCGTCGATTCGCGTCCGACGTACAACGTCGTCCTCTCGAACGAAGGATTCAGAACGATCAAGGTGAACGAGCGCGTCGACGAATACGCGAACGGCCTTAGTTTGGACCGTCAGTTTGTCGTCGAACGCCTCAACCTGATCAAAAAGCAGAACGAATTCGAGGCGATGGTGCTTAAGGAAAACGTCGGAATGCAGGACATCACGTGGGTCGAGTCGCATTCGCTCGAGTTTCCGGAGCTCCGCGTCGAACTTCAACCGCAACGTTTCTATCCGCTCGGGGAATCGCTCGCCCACGTACTCGGCTATGTCGGTGAGATCAGCCCGAAACAGCTCGAAGATCCTGGATCCAAGGAGAAAGGGCTGAAACCCGGTGATATTGTCGGCAAAGGCGGGCTCGAGCAGTATTATGATGAATTCCTTCGCGGAAAGCCGGGCTATCGAAAGGTGATAGTCGACAGTCGCGGCCGTGTTCAGGCAGAGGTTGAAAAGGTCGATCCGCAGTCGGGCCAAGACATGGTTACAACCATCGACCTCGAAGTGCAATTGCGTGCCGAAAAGCAGTTGGCCGACTCGGTAACGAAACGCGGAACCATTATCGCGATGGACCCGAATAACGGCGAGATGCTCGCGATGGCTTCTGCACCATCGTTTGATCCGAATGTATTTGTTCGCGCCAGTTCAACACCTGAGGGACGCAGACAGATCGCGGCGTATTGGCGCGTTCAGGTCGCTGGGGATACAACGTCGATGATCCCGACGTGCTGTGTCAGCCGTACCGGGCCGAGGAAGGCGAACACGCCGTCAGTATGTTCTTCCGCGATACAGCGCTGTCCGACGCAATC
>JBBRUA010000257.1:0-4660 GCA_038248245.1 Pyrinomonadales bacterium
AACCTGCGCCCGGCGGCTCTCGACCGTCGAGATGAGCGGCATGAATCCGTGCGTCGCACAGCACGTGATGATCTCGATCACGCCCTCGTCCTGAAGTTCGCGAAATGCGTTGATTAAATTGCGTCGATATCGGTTGTTCCAAAGGTCGAGCGACGCCGACAGATTGTCGACGTACATCTTAGCGACGTCATAAAACTCGAGCGATTCAATTTGCGTTCGGTGAAGCTCTTTCTTTGCGAGTTCGAGAAGGTTTTCGAGATGCCGCGTGTAGCGTTCCTGCAATAGCGGGTCAGCGAGCATTTCGCACAACGGCGGCGAGACATTCATCGCGAGGCGCGGTTTCACTCCCGCTTCATGCAACGTTTGAAATATGAAAATAAGCGGAAGGTAAACTTCGGTGATCGCCTCGTAGAGCCAATCTTCTTCGAGAAACTCTGGATATTCCGGATGCCTGACAAACGGCAGATGGGCGTGAAGGATCAGGCTGAAATATCCAAGTGGCATAAAGTCGGTCTTCAGTGACGGAAAAGCCGATCGGTTTTGCAAACCGGCAAACTATCGAAGGCTGTGCGAGCTGACCGGATTATATCGCGGCGGCGATTTGGGCGATAAACCTTTAGTTTTAAGAGTTTTAGGAAAACTTACACGGCTCGCACCGAAAACGCCGGAACCAACCTGCTCCTCAACAAATTCAGCCTCATCGATATCAAAATACTCCGTCAGAGCAGCCATTGCTTTGCCTGATTCGATGGCGGCAACGTTCGATTCCAAGATCGCGAAAAGCTCGGCACTGATCTTGTGGCGTAGATCTTCGAGCTTTACGCCCGAGGCAAGTGCGAGCATTGCGTAACGAATGTCCTCAGCCGTGATCGCGCCAAGATCATATTCGTCCGTTCCCAAAAACTTTGAAAACGCTATCTGCGAGGCATTCTCTGAGGCGGCATGATCATCTCCGGCCATTGCGACGTCAAATGCGTCACGAGAGAACCCAGCGACATCCAGAACCTCTGCAAACTTATTTGCCGACACTGTCCATTTAGATTCTGTCGCGGCTCTCGGGCTCGGGCTGCGACGCGGTGTCTCAACAATGTTTGAATAAACTATGCGAAAGTAGGGCCGAGCCGGTGCATAAAAACCTATCTCCGCCTGATATTCGCTGTCCGGTTCGACATCGAACCACCAGTTCCCTTCCGCCTCGCACTGGCTGACTTTTTCAAAATTGTGTTTTTTGTCGATCAGCTTGACGACCAGCGAATAGTTACCCAGATCATCGCCGAAGACATTGCGCAGCGTCGCCCACGGGTTTTCTTTGATCGACCAATAAAAATAAACTCTTGTCGGCGTCTGCATCTGCAAACGGGCCCGGTTGTCGCGTTCCAATTCAGGGAGCGTGACATCCGCTAATGCTTTGAAAACTGGCGAAACCTCAACCTTTGCTTCAGCTGAGACGATCTCGGCGGCAACTTCCGGCGTTTCCTTTTTGACGGGTTTTTTAACGGCTTTGGTTGCGGCTTTTTTGACCGGTGAGGCGGCAATCGGAGTGGCGGGAATAGCGACCTCCGCAAACGGATCAAGTACCAGCGGTTTCGCTGTCTTACGGACGGCTTTTTTCACGGGAGGCGTCTCGACAACCGATTTCACCGCGGTCTTTTTTGCCACTCGCTTTTTGTCTGAAGTTTCTTCCGCCACGGAGGCAAATGGTTCGACGACCTTCGCCTTAATTGTTGATTTCTTCACAACCGTCTTTTTTGTTATCTTTTCCGTCTTCATTTCACAAAACCGTTTTGTGAAGTATGCGGTCTTTCCGGAGAAGTTACAAGCAGATGGCCACTCTTGGGTGTTAATTGTTAATTACTGGAAGGCTTGAGACGGATATCGATCTTGCCATAGGTAGTGTTAATTTCCGACCTGACCGGCACACGGCGATCGTCGTCGGTGAACCATATGATCATGCTTCCTTTCTGCTCGATCATCCGGCCATTGCCAAAAATAATCGGCTCTACGCGAAAGCACCATTGCTTTCCAAGTACCGATTTTTGCCGTTCCCGAGCAGTCACCCGAACGGGAATCGTGTAAACTAGCCCCGAATCACTGATAGTTATTTCGAAACTCTTACCGACCGTCATCGGCAACCGGCGCATCGCGTAAATTCCGCTGACGAGATCATAAGTTTCGTCCTCGATCTGCGAAGCGATCCGGCGTGGAGGCCGAGTGGTATCTTTGGGATCGGTCTCAACATAATTCACGCGCTTTGGACCGTAATCAAAGTTAGCCACACTGTCACGAACCCGTTCTTTCTGTATATCTTGCTTTGTGGTTTTTAGAATCCGTGAGCCGTTAAAATCGACGAGCGATTCGTACTCCTGCAGAAAACTAAAACGGAAAAGCTTCAAAAGTGTTCCTTTTGAATCCGCCTTCGTACGAATCAGAAAATGCTCGGTGTCCGGCACTGTTCCAAGATCGAATGAAAGATCGGCTATCGCCACACTAAGTTTCAGACGGCTGATCTTTGCTTCGTAATTAAGCTTTTCTCCGACAGTGAAAGGCAAACCTTTCTGCGCGGATCTAACGATGGTTTGTGAATAACCAAAGCTACTCACAGAAGCTAAAATGACAAATAGAAACGTTATTTTTAGAAGCGTCTTCATACTGCTAACTAAGCCAAACGGCCTTTATCACTAATAGGCCCATCGCAACGGCCATTCCAATCGCCGCCCGATATTCTCGATACCTCAAGTATAGATCAGAATCGAATTTCACGTCTGTCTTTTTCCATACCGTCAGTCTCGGTAAAAAAAGAGGTACCGCAGCCTTGTATTCGTCAAAATCTGCACCAAATATCCTCGTCAAATCTTCTTCTTCGACGCGCATCACCGGCAAATAGATGCCCAAAAATAGTGCGGCGAATGCGATCGGCAGCCACCAAACGCCGCCTGCGATCGTGAATCCTGCCCCAAGCAGAAGACTACCGAGATAAAGCGGATTTCGCGTGTAACTGTACGGGCCCGAAACTGCTAGCTTCTCGACCTTTCTGATGTGTCCCGATGCCCAACCCCGTATCGCAAGCCCGATCAGAGCGACCGCTCCGCCGATCAGCATCGTGACCCACGTCGGACGAGCAAAAATTATAAAAAGTATCGCAAAGAGAAACCCGAGCGGAACCCGGACTCGCTGCAAAAGTCGTTTGTTTTTTGAAACCATCTATGAATCCGGCGGACACTTCCCGATTGTGCATTATCAATGCTTTCGAACTTCAAATCAAACCATCCCGAGTCGTTGCCGGACCGCCTCCATCACGGTTCGAACGTCAGAATCCATACATATCCATTTCGAACAGGTTCGCCGGTGACAGTCGATGCGGCACGGAATATCATCGCGTTCGACGCAGATATCTCCAGGCGTGAGGCTTCCGTTTCGCCACCATTCTGTTGGACCAAAAAGCCCTACAATCGGCGCCCCGGCTGCAACCGCAAGATGCGTCGGCCCCGTATCGCCGCCAACGTAAATGCGCGCACGCTTCGCAAGTTCGAAGAAACCTTTGAGGCTTGGCTGAGTAAGGAACAGCTTATCCGAGCGGCTGTTCTCAGCGACAGTTTGGGCAAGTGCGGCCTCGTTCGGTGCCGTGGCGATCACCGAAACCATTCCGGTCTCTTCCCAGATCGCATCGGCTAGTTGACCAAACTTCTCCGCATGCCAAAGTTTAGTTTCCCAACCGCCAGCCGGATTCAGAATCGCAAACTGCTCGCCCGCTAGATCGATTATGGAGTCTGCCTCGGCCCGATGCTCGTCTCCAGTAGCTATCGGAAACTCAAGGATCGAATCGTCGTAGGGAATGTCGGTTGCCGCAGAGGCGAGTCTGAGATTCTTGCGAATGATGTGAGTTTTAGGCTCGATCTCAACGGTGTCGGTGAGAAAAAATCGGCTCGCCGGTTCGCGAAGACCGCTTTTCGAAAATCCCCAACGCTTTTTTGCACCCGAGATCTTTGCTATCACGCCTGACTTCAAGAGGCCCTGAAGGTCGATCGCGACATCATATTTGTGCTTTCGGATCGCACTTGCCTGCCGCGTCATGTCCAAAACGATCTCATCGATCACTTTGCCGCCCCGCATCGAACGGGTATCGATCCCTATCAATTCATCGAGGATCGGGGAACCACGCAAGATCTCAGCCGATCGCGTTTCTGCGACCCAAGAAATATGTGCGTCCGGTAAAGCACGGCGAATTGCTGTAACCGCGGGCAACGCATGAATAATATCGCCTATGCTGCTAAGTTTTACGATCAATATCCGCATCGAGATCAACCGTAATCCTATCACCGCGGCTGATCAACCGAAAATCACTGTTAACGCAGGATTGGGTGGGCACCAATATCAACCAGTATCAAAGGTCTGATCTCAGATTGAATAAAGTCGATAGAGGTTCACTCGTTCTGATAGTATTTCGGGATCAATGCCGTCGTTGACCAGTTCGTCAATTGTGCGGTCTTCAAGCATCAATCTCGGAATCAACGCACAAAGAGCGAAAGCATCGGCCTCGATCTCCTGTCGGGTTCGACGGCCAACTCCGTGAAAATTAGCGGTCGCCCCCGAGTCGGGAGTGTGTAGTAAAAAATGGCCGATCTCGTGGATAGGACGATCAGCTTTTTCGGCCCTGTTAGGC
>JBBRUA010000258.1:0-4648 GCA_038248245.1 Pyrinomonadales bacterium
ATCGAAGTGAATGCTCGGACGTTTTTATCCGAGCTCAACTCTTTATTGAATACAGGGAAGATAAGAGATAAGCGAGATTGATTTATGAATAACATTTATAAGGTGCCTCCAGATGCATCAGCCGCTCTCTATTTTCTTCCGGGGCAGTATCTGTTTGCCGATCTCAAGGAATCGTCCGTAGCGTTGAAAGCTCTTTCGAGTGATCAGGTCGCACGAGCGTTTCGAAAGGTTCACACAGATACCGGATGGCTGGGCAGGCGAGTCTTGCGATATCGCGAGGCTCCGGAAGGCAACGCCATCATCTCTTACGAACCGGCGGCGATTCGAAAGATCACAATCTCCTTTGCAGATCGAGGGTTGGTTGGGCTGACCGTCGCCCTACCGCCTCTTATCCTTCTCGGAAAAGGTTTTGAATATTACCTCTGGGCCGCAGCATCAACGCAAGTAACAGCAAATACCAAACTCGCGGTCGCACCCCTGCCAAATATCGGTTCAGGCAAGATCTGCTTCGGGAAGAACGAAGTGCCCGAGACGCATCCGTCTACTCTCGGCAATGTATGGAAATTGATCTTCGACGCTCCGTTTAATGCGGACCACTCTGGTGAGCGATGTCTCTCCGAACCACAAGATGTTCGCGAGCTACTTTGGAAACTGGCGGCTGACAAAGTGAAAAAGTTTCCGAAGTCAGAATTGGTCTTATCAAGCACTTCGATCGACGACGCATGGGAAACAATCGTTGAGCAGCCAAGGTACGGCTCACGGTTCTAAATCAAAATATGGAAAGACGGAACGAGTTTATCGGCCACCGGATCGCAAAAGAGCGATTCGAGGCGGTAGAAGCCATTCTTTATGAGTACCTTCTTGCCGGCAACGGCCTACTTCTTCGAGCTCAGCGGGAGGAATTCACGGTTTCAGTTCCTCTGGTGTTCAGAGAGATAATGGGCCTTCCACCCGCATTTGTAGGTATCAGATGGCATAAGCCGAAGGTTCCAACTCGTATATGGGGTGAAATTTGTAAGCACGCCAAGATCTCCAACTCGGAGGAGAATTTTAGAGAGGAACTCTATCTTATCTACTGGGATGGCGGGCGGTATGCGTGGCAATGGAGCACGTCGAGTAGAGACAGGACATATGCCTCAACCATTGCCGATGATCGGCGGCCCGAGTATTCCGAAGCCTGCATCGAGATTCATACTCACCCAGAAGGGGCGTACCAGTTCAGCACGGCAGATGACCGCGATGAATCAGGCAAGTTCCGAATATTCGGGATTATTGCTGACGTCCACGATAAGCCGAAGATTAGATTCCGATGCGGGATTTACGACCACCTCATCCCCATTCCATTTTCCTGGATCGGTACGCTGCCAAGTGGCGTCGTCGATCTTAATGAGGTCGAAGCTTTGCTTCAAATGATGTTGTGATGAATATCGATCTTAGTTTCTCGCAAGCGGCCGTTGTGATGCCTGTGGATTACAGCAGCGTTCGGTTCATCGTCGTGGGTGCTGGAGGCACTGGCTCTTTTGTAGTTCCTGCAATAGCCCGACTTATCTACGAACTAAAGCAACAGCAAAACAAATCTGCGGAACTGCTGATCGTTGATCCGGACGTGGTAGAAAACGGAAATATTCCCCGCAGCAATTTCTGCTTCGCAGAGGTCGGTCGGTTCAAGGCACAAACACTAGCGGAACGAGTTTCAAAGGCCTGGGGAATCGAGACCAGTTTCTCTTGTGAGAAATTCGATCACGAGAAACATCTCAAAAGCTCGAACAGTGATTACAGAAATCTGACGATCATCGTCGGTTGCGTGGATAATTTCCTGGCTCGTCGGGAGATTCATCGGGCATTAGATGAATGTCGGGGCTACGGTGACCAATCAAGGCTTTGGTGGATCGACGGCGGAAACGGAAAGACGTCAGGCCAAGTGTTACTTGGATCGACCACAAAGCGTCAAAAGCCGGAGCAGAATTTCACCGGAACGAGCATCTGCCGAGCGCTTCCTGCCCCCTCGCTTCAACACCCAGATCTACTTGAACCAGAGCCAATTACAAGATCAAACGAAGTAAGTTGTCCGGAACGGATTCGGCTGGGCGAGCAAGGGCTTAATGTGAATGAGCGCGTAGCAGTAGAGATCGCTGAGATGCTTTCGTCGATGATTCTCACGAGAAGTCTCAAAAGATACGCTGTCTATTTTGATCTTGAGAGCGGTGTAACCAATTCCATGTATACCACTCCGCTCGGAGTAATTGAAGCTAGTCCCATCTAAAAAATTGTAAGGGAAAAAGTATGTCCGAATTGTTTCCGAAGCAGCTTCAAGAAGCTTTGCCCAAGCTGTGTGAGCAGGAAGGAAATAGAGACCCTACTGTTCATGCCGTCTTCTACTTTCCACTTAGCGGGTGGACTTGGTTAGCGACCGAAGGAAGACCTATCAAAGACGACTTTTTATTCTTTGGTTACGTCGTCGGCCTTGAGCGTGAGTGGGGCTATTTCTGCCTCAGTGAATTGGAATCCGTAGAAGTCAATGGAATCAAAGTGTGTCGTGATGCGACTCACGTTTTGCGGACATTATCTGAGTGCTTGTGGCAATTCGGCCTCGAGAAAAATTGAGCGGTGGATAGAATGCGAATGGAAACTCAAATTTCTGCACAGATCACCGAACCGCCGACAATGCCATCGCTTGCCTCATCGATTCTTCAAAGCGTCTTCGGTGGTTCTCAGGCGACCAACCCAACAGCAAAAGAAATTTCCCAGGATTCCGACCTAGAACAGCCCTCCAATATTGCTCAGGAAGTGCTGACCCGACTTGAAACCCGACGAGATCGGGCGGCGACCGAGTTGGGTGTTAGCGTTGAGGAAGTTGAATCTCTTCCTTTCGATCTATCGGCCCTGGAAAGTGAAGGCATCTTCATGAACATCGACTGCCGTGGGTTCGGTAGTCTTGTTCGACAACTGGAATGGAAGACTCTCGGCGTTCAACTTCCTGAAAATGCGGCCGTCAGGGTGAGTCCTCCGCGTGCGGGACTGCTCCCGGATGTTTACCGCAATCGCTTAATGAGGGGTGCGGCTCAGGCTCATAACGCCCTTAACAAGTTCGGCTTCAGATTCACGCTTTGCGAGACCGTGTGGGGAACAAGCGAATATAAATGGATCCCTTGGACCGCGTTTGAGTCTTTCGAAAAAGCATACCTTCAGGCTTGCGAAACTCTCGCGGAAGCGAAGAGTGAAGTCCTTTCTAAATACGATGAGATCCTCGATATCCTACAGGACAGTTTCTATAAGCTGGCGGGAGACTCTGCCGACCGATTCGAGGCGACAAGTGATGAACCCTTCGATCGGGCGGAGTTTGTGAATGCGGTTGCCGCACAAGCCATCGGGATGGTTCCCACTCGGGAGATGATCCGCGACGGACTCGTTATAACAATGAAGCCGAAGGTGATCATTCTTGGATCGGAGATGATCGCCGAACGAAATCTCGCGAAATCCCTTGCTCTGGAAACAACCCGCATCAATGCCGAGCAGACAAAGATAGATCTAGAGATCGACTCGAAACGCCGGATCGAAGAAATAAAAGTTGATGAGGTAACTGCTGAGACCCGAAGGGAACGTGAAGTGAAAGAGCGTATCCGCCAGATGAAGATCGAGGCGGCCCAGAGAGAAGCGGAAGAAGCCATATCGCCGATCAAGGAAGGCTTTGCTCAGATCACGGCAAAGATCTTCGAGTCGGCTTCGGAAATGGCCGAACGAATGAAAGATGCGGAGTTCGTATCGGGTTCATTGGCCAAGCGAGCACGCCAGATGTGCGAATGGTATCAGCTGATGAACTTTACAGGCGATACATCTCTCGAAAAGGTGCTCGAACAATTGCAAACCGCAGCCGGCCGCGAAGCCAAGCAGCGTTCGCCGGAAGAGATGCGAACAGCTTTGAGCGATCTTCTGAGGATGACGTCGGTTCATTCCAAGAAACTGCTTGATGAAGATCGGTTAACTGCACTTGAACTATAGACCGATGAGCACGAGGTACAGATGCCAAACTTCGACCTAAGCAAATACATTCCCGTTCATGCCCGCATAGCGGAGTTCTATGAGAAATATCCGGACGGCCGGATCGTTACTGAGATCATAAGGCTTAACGAAGACAGCGGCTTTGTGTGTATAAAGGCGGCGGCATATCGAAACAGAGATGACGCCGAACCAAGTTCTACTGGACACGCATTCGAAATACGTGGCCAAGGGTACGTTAACACGACATCTTTCATCGAAAACGGTGAAACAAGTGCGGTTGGCAGGGCTTTAGCGAATCTAGGGTTCAAGATCGACAACGGAATCGCATCGCGAGAAGAGATGCAGAAGGTCGAAAGGATGACCGATGCAGCGAAGCCGACGGGCAATAACAATGGACGAAATGGCCACAACGGTCGTCTTGTTACACAATCTGTTTCTTAAAAACTTCCCAAAAACAAACAATGCCAGAAATAGAAACCGGTGCCGACAGCATCCGGAAGTTCCTTCATGAGCTCGACATTAGGATCAGAGCCCGATATCCGCTTATCGCTATCAATACATTTGAGGAAGACCGCGTCCGGGAGGCTCTGTTCGATCTCGTCTTTCAGGATCGGCACAAGGAAAAGCCTCTCTATTTCTGGAGCCGTCC
>JBBRUA010000259.1:0-4635 GCA_038248245.1 Pyrinomonadales bacterium
CGACACCCGGCATTTGAAGCAGTATTTGTCCGGACGTTTCAGCTCCGTGTCTTTGTAGCGTAGGCTCTTTTACACCGAAGGCGTTAATTCTGCTTTCGATGATCTTAAGCGTCTGATCGACAGCTTGGCGTTTTAATAGGTCTTGAGCTGAATTATTCAGCGTCCAAACGATATTGTTACCACTAGTGCTTTCTGCCCAATTTACGAAATCGACCTTTTTCTTGACCTCATCGATCACAGCCTGACTCTGCGACGGATCGGACAAAGTAAGCGTTACCGAGTAGTTACCTTTCTCGGCAATATCAGTCACTCCGGTTGCGGGCAACTTTGCATCCTGTGCGGCGGTCAAAGCTGCTTGAGCGTTGTTATCAGTAAGCTTCTTTAGGTAATCATCCGTCTTGACGCGCATCACCAGATGCGATCCGCCTCTAAGATCAAGCCCGAGGTTAACGTTCTCGGCTAGGTTGGCCTTGATTCCTGTCCAAGTAAAGTCGGCCCCTGTCGGCATTCGACGCGGCCCGAATACAAGATAGATCCCGGCGATGGTGATCGCGAGAATAATTGCTGTTCTAATCCACAAACCTGTGTTTTTCATTCTTTCTGTTTGCCTGGTAGAACAAAAGAGCTTGAACTACCCACGGCTAATTCCTATTCGGCTTTTTTGCCAACTACCGCGCTTTTACCGATCTCCAGAAAAGATTTTTCAGCACTCTGAATGATGAAGCTCGTTTCCTTTATTTCTTTGATCCTTCCGATAATGCCGCCATTGGTGACAACGTCGTCGTTGATCTTAAGTTGCCCGATCATATCCTGAAGTTGCTGCTTCTGACGTTTCTGGGGAAGGATGACGAGGAAATAAAAGATGCCGAAAATAGCCAGCATCATAAAGATCATCGAATACGGAAAGCCGCCAGTTTCCTGGAAAAACAATAATAAATTAGTAGTCATTTGGTACGCTTTTAGACAAAAACTCAATAATATACATTAACGCGCCCTTTATCAAACGGCTTCAGGCTCGTTTTCGCGTAATCTCTCGAGAAAGTCTTTTCGAAATGTCTGAAACGCTCCGACTTTGATCGATTCTCTTACCTGTCGCATTATGTCGAGAAAAAAATATACGTTGTGGTGTGATATAAGTATCGCCGCGGTCATTTCGCCCGCCTGATATAAGTGTCTTAAATAACCCAGCGAATAGCGAATGCAGACCGAACAACCGCATTCGGGATCGAGCGAGCCTTCATCGTGGGCGAATTTAGCGTTGCGTATGTTAATTTTGCCGCGAGAGGTAAAGGCACTTCCCGTCCGGCCGTTTCTCGTCGGGATCACGCAATCGAACATATCGACACCGCAGTTGACTGCCTCGATCAGATCTTCAGGCGTGCCGACACCCATCAAGTATCGCGGCGACTCCGCAGGCATCTTCGGAGCGAGAAAATCGAGCACCTCGTACATTACACTCTTTTCTTCGCCTACACTTAGGCCGCCGATCGCATAACCGTCAAAACCCACATCGACCGTTCGATCAAGGCTCTCTTTCCGCAGATCAAGGTGTCCTGCACCTTGTATTATCCCAAAAAGTGATTGGTTGCCACTTAAGCCCTCAGCGCTATCAACAAAACCCGTGTCGGAACCATCGTTCTGTAATTCATTGAACCTTTCCTTCGACCGCAACGCCCATCTGGCCGTCATCTCCAGGCTAGTTTTAGTCGCATCAAAACCGGCGTCCCCGGGTGGGCACTCGTCAAAGACCATAACGATCTCCGAGCCGAGCGTCGCCTGTATCTCCATGGAGACTTCGGGCGAAAGGAATTGTTTACTCCCGTCGAGGTGTGACTGAAACTCGACCCCGTCCTCAGTTAGTTTGCGAAGCTTTGTTAGCGAGAAAACCTGAAATCCGCCGGAGTCGGTTAGAAAAGAACGCTCCCACGAACTGAACTTGTGCAGTCCGCCCATTTTCCGAAGAATTTCGATTCCCGGGCGAAGGAACAGGTGGTATGTATTACCTAGAATGATCCGCGCGTCCATCTCGTTTTCCAGCCATTCGAATCGAACGCCTTTGACCGTTCCCTGAGTCCCGACAGGCATAAAAACAGGCGTTTCGATAACGGAACGCCTCGTCCTCAATGTACCTGTCCGGGCTTCGCCGTCTCGAGCTGTGACCTTGAAATCTATCGGTTTTGTCATCGCGATTTTTTTCGGCCGATCAGAGCCCAAATATCAGGAGCACCAACCGCGAGTTCCGAGGCGATCCGCCCATCTTCATTTACCAGAACTGCGGAAGGCGTGCCGTACATGCCAAATTTCTCGGCAGTGACATAGGCGCGTTCGAGAATTACAGGCGAGGCAATACCTAGATCGATATTGTCCTGTATCTCGCCATCGGAGAAAACTAGCAGATTCGGCTCATCTTGCCCCTTAATTCGTTCCCATTCTTTGAGTTCATCCAGCATTCCCTTACAGTGCGGACAAGTTGGACTCCAGAATGTTACCAGCGTAGGTTTACCTCGTAATAGATCAGCGTTTATCTGACGCCCCGTCAGATCCGTCATGGTAAATTCCGGAACACTTTCGCCGATCTTTGCTTCCAGCTTTACGCCAAGATCGTTAGTCTTGCCGTTGGCGAAGTATGTGAATGGCAGTGAGAGATCCTCGTTTTTAATTCTTTCAACCAGCTCACGGATCGCAGTGTCACCCGTCGCGACACTGCTCGCGACCCTTCCGTTCGCATCGACAAATAAAGCTCCCGGCGTCCACTTGGCCTTTACGAACTCGGCGAATTCCCTCTTTTCTTCTAACAAAATGTGTTTCGGGCGTTCGCCTTCGAATTTCTGCAGATTTTCTTTCGGTGTCCCGCTACTTACAAGAACGATGTCAACCTTTTCTCCTAAACTTACCTGCCAGTCATCGAAGTCGGAAACGAGTGCCTGACACGGATTGCAGGTCGGACTGACAAAAAAGAAAAGCACCGGACGCCGCCGCTCAGCTAGCATTCCGGTAGAAAAAGTTCCGCCTCGGGCGTCCGTCAGCACAAAATCAGGTAGCGGAGCACCGATCGGCAAACCGTCGTGCGGATTTCCGGCTTCCTCGCGCTCGACCTCGTCTCCATCTTTCGAGATCAATTCCATTACCTCGATACGTCGGACCAGTTGATCCTGTTTCGCCGAGATTCTTCGAAGAAAATCAACAACGACCCCGAGCAGCAAAACCGAGATCAAAACCAGCATCAGTTGGAGTGAGTCCCGATCAATATTCGTGATGCTCATGCCTTGATCGCCGCGGCCCTTGTAGACAAGAACGAGAGCGGGCACGAGAAAGATCAGATTTCGAATGAGACTCGATTTCCCCACCGGCTCACTATGGATCTGCCCAAAGCAGTGGCAATCAGGTGCTCTACCTTTGGCCATCTGATAGATCATTCCGCCAATAAATATAGAAAGGAGAGCAGCGGATCCAACGGCCCCAAACCACGAAACAGTCGGAAATAAAAGAAGTGCGGCAATTGCTAGCTCGGCCGCAGGCAAGGCAAATGCGGCGATTCCCGCAACCGATGACGGTACGCCAAAATCGCTGACAGCTTTGCGGGAACCCGCCGGATCCGCTAATTTCGCAACGCCGGCGACGGCAAAAATGCCTGCCAAAAATAATCTAAATATTAATAATCCTAGTTCCACAATTGTTGTCCTAAGGCAGACCTCTCTCGCCGAGAGGCTATCGAATCATAATAGCGAACGCGATATAGTTTGCCAAATTTTAAGTTTTAAAGCCGCTTCGGTTTGACCTTATGCCTCTCCACGAGCCTGATCGGCGTCGCGAAAAACTCGAACTCTTCGCGGAGCTGATTCTCGATATATCGAAGGTAAGAAAAATGTAAACCGCCTTTGCCGCCCGAGGTGAATAAGATAAATAACGGCGGCCGCATACCGGCCTGGGTTAAAAACTGAACCTTGAGACGCGAAAATCCGCCTTTGACCGGAGCCGGAGCCGACCCGCCTTTAGGCTGTGAGATCTTGTCCTCGAAAAAGCGATTGAGCCGCGAAGTTTGAATACGTAGATTTCGGGCGGCATACGCCTGTGCAACCAAGGGCAAAACCTTCGGCACGCGTTGCCCTGTTAGAGCAGAGATCGAAACGATCGGCGCCCAGTCGAGAAACTTCATCGCCATTCTTAATGTTCTCTCAAATTCGTATATCGTGTTCGTCTCTTTTTCTTCGACCGCATCCCATTTGTTGACGACAATTATTACAGAGCATCCCGAATCAACGGCGTATCCGGCGATATTCGCATCGAGATTTGTTACACCTTCGACCGCGTCGATTATAATTATCGCAACATCGGCCCGTTCGAGAGCTTTTCGTGCCATGATAACCGAAAGCTTTTCAGCCATCTCGGTAGTTTTACCTTTTCGGCGAATACCGGCAGTGTCGATCAGCAAATAATCCTGTCCGTCAACGGTCAACTGAGTGTCGATCGCATCACGTGTAGTTCCGGCGATCGGCGACACTATAACTCGTTCCTCACCTAATATTTGATTTAGAAGTGATGATTTGCCGACATTTGGACGGCCGATGATCGCTAGTTTGATCTCTGTAGAAACTTCGGTCTCAACCTCTTCTTCGAAAACAAGATGATCAAAAA
>JBBRUA010000260.1:0-4619 GCA_038248245.1 Pyrinomonadales bacterium
AGGAATTGACGGCCCACGTTCTCGAGGCGTCGGGCCGGAAGGTCTTGCGTAACATAAAGAATTACAACAACGGCCTAGGGCATCCGTTGACGGTTTTGAATCTCGTGAAAGATGCAGGTTATGATGTCGCAGTCCTTGAAATGGGAATGTCCACGCCGCTTAATGAAATCGCTCGTTTGTGCCGCATAACTCCGCCTGATGTTGCGGTAGAATTAAATGTTTTGACGGTTCATATCGAACATTTGCGATCGATCGAGGCCATTGCCGCCGCGAAGGCTGAACTTGTGGAAGGTATGAAGGCCGGCGGAGTTGCGGTTCTAAATGCCGATGATGTTCGAGTTGCCGCGATGGCAGGAAAGTCGAAGGGGACGGTTCTGACATTCGGGATCGACAATGCGGCGGATATTTCTGCTTCGGATATAAAGTTTGGCGTTTTTGGAACGACGAATTTTCTTTTGAAAACTCCAGCAGGTTCCGCGGACGTTACCTTTCCGCTGAATGGGAAACATAACATCCTGAATGCTTTAGCAGCGGCGTCAGTTGGTCATAATTTCGGGATGGAACCAGAAGCGATCGCCCATGCGCTCGGAAGTGTTTCGGCTCCGCCTCAGCGTGGCGAGATATTACGTTTTGCGGCGGGGTTTACGGTGGTCAATGATTCGTATAATTCGAATCCCGATGCACTTTTGTCAATGGTTGATACTTTGGTTAGCGGATGTTCGGAAGGCCAGAGGAAGATCGTTGTCGCGGGCGAGATGCTTGAGCTTGGTGAGGACGCAGCTCAGATCCATCGACAGACGGGCGAAGCGATCGCGAATAAAGGCGTCGATATAATCATTGGTGTCCGCGGATTCGGACGTGATCTGGCGGCGGGTGCTGTCGATGCGGGATTTGCCGACGCGAGATTCGCAGACGACTCGGAGATGGCCGGCGATATGCTGGTCGCGACGATCGAAGCCGGGGATGTTGTGCTTGTGAAAGGTTCGCGTGGCGTTCGGACTGAGAAAGTTATCGAGAAGTTGTTAGAAAAATACGAATTGGAGGCAACAGATCTGATGCGGTAGCCGAATGGCGAACGGCGGCGGATCAACAATCTAAGCGATGCTCTATTATCTTCTCTATCATTTGATCTTCCGCGAATACGCATCAACTAGCGAGTCTTATTTTATTAAGGGCCTCAACGTATTTCAGTACGTTACGTTTCGAACGGGGCTCGCGACGATCTCGTCTTTGCTGATATCTCTATTCCTCGGCAAATGGGTGATCACGAAACTCGAACAGCTAAAGGTCGGGCAGGAGATACGAGAGGAACTTTCGGAGGAACATCAGGCGAAAAAAGGAACGCCGACGATGGGCGGAGTTTTGATCATCGGATCGGTGATAATCTCGTCACTGCTCTGGGCCCGGCTCGATAGCCTTTATCTTTGGCTCGCGTTGGTCGCGACGACCTTGTTTGCGGCGATCGGTTTTGCTGATGATTACATCAAGATCATCAAGAAGCGTAGTCTCGGATTGACCGGGGTTCAGAAATTAGCTGGTCAACTGTTTACTTCCCTGGGTATTTGGGCTGTTTTGTACTTCCTGACGAATTACGCTTGGAACCTTAGCATTCCGTTCATCAAAGCTACCGCTGAGACTAACCCATCAATAAGTATTAGCTACATCGGGCCGTTCATTTATCTGATCTTTATGATTTTCGTCCTTCTCGGGTCGTCTAATGCGGTGAATTTGACGGACGGGCTCGATGGATTGGCGTCGAGTGTGACATTTATCGCGATGTCGGCCTTAACGGCTTTGACGTATGTAGCGAGCGACGCTCGTTGGGCGGAGCGTTTGGATATTACGCATAATCCCGCGTCGTCTGAGTTAACAGTTTTTTGCGGAGCGATGGTCGGGGCGAGTCTTGGCTTTCTTTGGTACAACGCTCCGCCGGCAGAAGTCTTTATGGGTGATGTCGGCAGTTTAGCTATCGGCGGAGCACTAGGGACTGTCGCTATCTTGACGAAGCAGGAGTTCTTGCTTCCTTTCATTGGCGGCGTATTTATTTTGGAAGCCATGTCGGTGATGATCCAGGTCTCGTTCTTTAAGTTCACGAAGCGAACGTCGGGAGTTGGGCGGCGAATCTTTCGGCAGGCACCGCTTCATCATCATTTTCAGATGTCAGGTTGGAAGGAGCCGAAGATCGTGTTCCGCTTTGTGATCATCGCAGTGTTGTTTGCGTTGCTAAGTTTATCGACGTTGAAGCTGAGGTAAGTGATCGGCGAACGTCGTAAGGGCGAGAAATCGTTGGAATTTGTTCGAATATCGCTAAAGTACCGTGTTTATTGCCTTAACCAATAATTTACGCGAGGTAAACCGAAAAGTAGAAGACCAAACCCGTGGGTTTAGTCGTATCAATCGAAAATTAGAAGACCGAACCCAGGGGTTTAGTCGTATCAATCGAAAATTAGAAGACCAAACCCGTGGGTTTGGTCTTATAAATCGAAAATTAAGCGACACAATTCGTTAATTAAGCGATATAAATCGAAAAATATAAGACACAATACGCGGGTTAAGCGATGTAATTCGAAGATTATAAGACCAAATACGTAAATTAAATGATACAAGTCAACGAATATAAGACTTAATACGTGCACTAAGCGATATAAATTAAGAATTAAGCGAGGAAGAAAGCGATCCGAGTCAAGGGGACAGCAGTCGGAACGAAAGGGAACGCGTTCCGGGCGAAGGGGAAAGCGATCCGGGTGAGGGGGGACGCGTTCCGGGTGACACGGGACGTTGTCGGAAAGAGGGGGAAAGCGATCCGGGTGACATGGAATGCTTTCCGAACGACATAGTTTCATGTCGGATAGATGTAAACGATGCTGATCGAAGGGAAAAAATCATTAGTGCTCGGTGCCGGACGTTCGGGTATCGCTTCGGCAAAGTTCCTGGCGGATCGCGGTGCGACCGTTGCGTTGCATGACCGTAAGAGCGTCGAGGAATGGATGGAGGCTGCGAGATCGCTTAAAGAATCGCACGGCATCGGCCTTATCGGTGGCGAACTGCCTTCGTGGCTGCTCGATCAGATCGATCTGGTCGTGATCTCGCCGGGCGTTCCGACAAATTCAATTCCGGCCCGGTACGTCGATCGAAAAGACGGCGAGGTGATGGGCGAGATAGAACTCGCATCGCGATTCCTTAAAGGCCGTGTCGTCGCTATCACCGGTTCGAATGGGAAGACGACGACAACGACGTTGGTCGGCGATATCTTGAGAAACGCCGGCATTGAGACGCAGGTCGGCGGCAATATCGGCACGCCTTTGCTTTCGCTGATCGAGGAATCGACCGATGACGGCTGGACAGTTGTCGAAGTCTCGAGTTTTCAACTTGAGACGATTGTTGATTTCTGTCCCTCGGTTGCGATGTGTTTGAACGTCACGCCTAACCATCTTGATCGATACGAATCGTTTTTTGATTACGCCGCCGCGAAGCACCGCATCTTCATGAACCAAACGGCTGACAAAGTCGCGATCCTGAACGCGGATGATCCGATTACAGCCGAATGGGCGACGGGATTGAACGCGAATGTAGTGATGTTCAGTGTCACGAAAGAGCTCGATGAAGGCTTATTCCTCCGCGGTCGCGAACTTGTTTGCCGTGCCAACGGTAAAGAGAAAGTTCTGACGACACGGGATAAGATCTTTCTTCGCGGATTGCACAATGTTGAGAATGTTCTCGCGGCATTCGCGGCCGGACTCGCCTGCGGAGCTTCGCCCGAATCTATGAAGGAGACTGTTGCCAATTTCAAAGGCGTCGAGCATCGGATAGAGTTCGTTACGAAAATCGACGGTGTGAAATTTTACAACGATTCGAAGGCAACATCAGTTGACGCCGCGATGAAGGCCGTCGAGGCTTTGAGCGAAAGTGAAGGCAAAACCGTTCTGATCCTCGGCGGACGCGGCAAGAACGCTCCGTATGCACCGCTTATTCCGCTTATAAAGACATCGGTCCGGGCTTTGGTGTTGATCGGCGAAGACGCCGACAACATTCAGTCGCAATTGACGGGACAAACTGAAATTATCAGGTCGAAGACGATGGTGGATGCGGTGGAGGCTGCGACGCTTGCGGCACACAACGGCGATTCAGTTCTACTGGCCCCGGCGTGTGCGAGCTTTGATATGTTCAAGAGCTTCGAGGAGCGAGGCGATGTTTTTAAGAAGGCTGTTATGCAGATGACAAATGTCATGGCCGCGGATTAAACACTATTTTTGCTCAATTATTACCTGAGCGGAATTACATTCTTCAGTGACTAATTCGTAGTGATAAGTGGCAAGTTAATGAAAGAGGAGAACCGCACAGATTGGTTAATGTTCGTGATCGCCGGCGGTCTCGCATTGTTCGGCGCGTTGATGGTGTACAGTGCGTCCGCAATGATGGCGATGAAGGAGTCGAACGAATCGAGCCAGTATACGTATTTTTTTAAGCAGATCATCTTCGTTCTGGTCGGGATAGTTTTGATGTTCGGGGTCAGCCGCATCGATTATCACGTTTTTGAAAACAAATGGGTCATTTTAGCGATCCTCTCGATCACAACCATCGCATTACTCGCGGTATTTGGTTTTCCCCCGATCAACGGA
>JBBRUA010000261.1:0-4604 GCA_038248245.1 Pyrinomonadales bacterium
GGCAAGACGGATGTTGCGGTTTGGCGTGAATCTGCAGGCGATTTCTATATCCTCAACAGCTCCAATCTATCGGTCCGGATCGAGAATTTCGGTCTGGCAGGCGATAAACTGACCGTCGGCGACTGGGACGGAGATGGAAAGGACGATCCGGCTTTCTATCGCAGCGGTGCTCAGTCTGTCTTCTATTTTCGTGGAAGTTTGAATAACCCGAGCGGCAACATAACATTCTTGCCCTGGGGCACAACGGGCGATATCCCGATACGCGGTGACTTTGACGGTGACGGGAAACAGGATCTGGCCGTGTTCCGTCCGTCGAACGCTATATGGTACATCCGCAATTCGTCGAACAACCAGGTTCGATATGTCAATTTCGGTTTGGCTACGGATAAATTAGTTCCTGCTGATTACGACGGAGATGGTAAAACAGACATCGCTGTTTATCGAAACGGCGTTTGGTACATACTGCAAAGCACGACCGGCCAGATCAGATATGTAAACTTTGGCATCTCTAGCGACAGACCGGTTCCGGCCGATTACGACGGCGACGGCAAAGCCGATATCGCTATCTATCGCGACGGCAATTGGTACCTGGACCGCTCAACATCGGGTTTCGCAGTGATAAATTTCGGCCTGGCCACAGACACCCCGATACCGGCCGCGTTCAATAACTAACTTCTCGCTCACCCTCTACTAAGCTACGGGGATGACAAAGAACGGTGAACAGTAATAAGCGGGCGATCGAGGGGTCGCCCGCTATCTATTTTCCGCAGAATTTCTGCGAGCTCCAATGGGCTTTACTGATTTGTTTTAGAGAGATATGACAGCGCCGAGTCGGCGTCGCGGCGGAGACGCATGTTTTCGGGGGAACGGGCGGAGAGACGTTCGAAAATTTCGGATGCGGCCTGAAATTCTACTTGGGCAAGGCCGTGCCGTCCAGATCGCAAGATCTCCTCGCCAAGGTTTAATTTACATAGTGCGACTTCGTACTGCCAGCTCGAGTTGTTCGGTTCGTTTGCGATCAGGCTCGCGTAATCGGCGATTGTCTTGATCAGCAAAGCTTCGCCACGATGTTTCTCACCTTTCAAAATAAGCACCTCGGCCAGATTTCGTTGTGCAAGCTGGATCTGGGCAAACGCGTTCAGATTCTGGCGGTCGGCCTGCCAGACAAGACTGTAGTTACTGATCGCCTGCTCGAAAACCCGCACGGCATCTGTCAGGTCACCTTTTTTCTCAAGCGCTCTTCCGAGTTCGACCTGACAATCGGCAAGACCGTTGCGGTGTCCGTAATTCGCGGGATCGGTCTCCGTCAGAGATGTCTGAATGTCGAGAGTTTTTTGTAAATGTTCGTACCCGCCATGTGGGTCGCCGCTCTCGGTTTTTGCGACGCCGAGCCAAAAGTGCCCGTCCGATATGTAACCCGAATAGAGAGAGTTGTCCGGTTCGGCGGCGGCGATCTTTTTGTCGATCTCGAGTCCGCTGCGAAAATAATATAGAGCTTCGTCGAGTTGGAACATCTCCATTTTCACGTAGCCGATGTAGTTGTGAATGACGCTGATAGCGTGCTGGCGCGTCACATCGTCCGGGGCGTCGGCCAGCATCTCGCGACTGATCGAAAGAGAACGTTCGTAATAATCGAGTGCCTGCCCCATCGAACCGCTCCGAAGGACATTTTGACCGAGACGAGCGTAATTTGAGCTAAGCGTCTTTTTCAGCTCCGCATTCTTTGGGTGGATCGCGAGCAGCCTTTCGCAGAGTTCGGCGGATCTCTGATAATCACCGCGGGCCTCCACGATCTTCCCGGTCATTGAATTGATGTCGCCGACCAACATTCGGCTGCGAACGACCTCCGCACCGCGCTCTACATTATTCTCATCAATCGCAAAGATCGTTTCGCGTATCTGAAGCGCTTTTTGATGACTCGCCAGTGCATCGGACGTCTTGCCAAGTCCGGGATTGAACAGTCCAGCCTGGATCGTGCCGATCTTTTCATATGCGGCGGCGAGCTCGGACTGCAATTCGATATCGCCATCGGATTCGGCGGCGAGCTTGTTTAGATATTCGAGCGAACGTGTGACGAGCAATTCGCGAGCCTTGATCGGGCTCTCGCCGAACTTATCGTTGATCTCGTAGAGGAAGGTATTCGCGAGTTGTCTGACATCGTTATACCGGCGCTCGGCTTTGGTGCGCTCGTGGCTGACGACGTTCATCTGGTATAGCGTTGCCGCAAAACCGCCGATCACCGTGACGAATATAAATAATGCGGTCAATGCACCAAAACGATTACGGCTGACAAACTTTCCGGCCCTGTATCGCCACGAATCGCCGCCGGCAAGAATCGGAAGCTTATCCAGATGTCGCTGCACATCAACCGAAAATTGCTCGACCGATATGTAGCGCCGTTCCGGCTCTTTTCGCAAGGCTTTGAGAACGATGTTGTCGAGATCGCCTTTTAATCGAAGCCGCGATCATGAAAGCGATCGAAAAAACCCCGGACGACCGTTTTCAAACCGGCGGCGAGTTTCGCTCGGTCCTGCTCGAAGCTGGATTTGCGGACAACGGCTTGATGCATGGAGCGACCGGAACATTCAAACGCCCGTCGACCCTCCCATCACGCCCGGCTATCTCGCAAAGCGAAATTTCTACAGAAACTGAAAAGCCTGCGATAAAGGAAACACGTCTCGGCGAGGCTGCCGCCGCTCCGGCATCCGCGGCCGGCATCAAAGCGACCAGGCTCGGCGAAGCTGTTTCGGCTCCTGCCGGAAAAGCAATGAAGGCGACGCGGTTAGGAACATCAAATGCCGGGATAGTTGACGAAAATGCCGCTCCGCCATCGTTTTTGAGCAAACTCTCTGCTGTCCATTACGCCGGAGCCGGAGCGGCTGTTTTGCTTTTGATCGTGGCTGTCGCGGGGATAACTTTTATGATGTCCGGCAATACTTCAGCCGACACCAAAAACAGCTCAGTCAAGACTGAAACAAAGTCAGCACCAGCGAGCGAAAAGCCTGACATCGTCACAATACAGCAGCAGCAGCCCGAGACGACATCGCAAACCAGCCAGCCAATGTCGACAAACCCGTCAGCGAATTCAGGGATTCCCAATACCGGCGAGTTAACACCTATCGACCCAAAATCAAAGACGGACACACCCGCCGCTGCACAAAAGCCGGCTCCTGCCGCGCCCAAAAAAGAAGCTCCGGCTGCGAAGCCGAAACCTTCAAAACCCAATGCTGAAAAATTATTGACCGGAAATTAAGATCGGAGACCCAAATTATGAGAATTCGCACAAACTATATCTTGATCTGCTTTGTAATTTTGCTTTCCGCCATCGGCACATTTGCGCAATACAAAGGCAGCCCCGTGAAAAAAGAAAAGCTCGTAGGCGTCCTTAAGTCGCGCCAACTGCAAACACGCGAGATCGTAGCCGTGATCAAATCGAACGGCGTCGATTTTGCCGTAAATCCGGGCATTGAGCAGGAACTCGCGGGTGCAGGGGCAAGGCCCGAGGTGATCGCAGCCGCAAAGACTAATTATCGTGCCCCGGCCGTCGCCAAAGGTGCCGCCGAAAAGTCCAAATTCACCGGCCAACCTCTTGCCAAAGACGCGGTGATCACGCTGCTGCAAAACGGCGTAACCGATGCTCAGATCAAAAAAAATGTCTCGGCCCGCGGAGTAAACTTTAAGCCGTCCACGGCTGACAAAGCCGAGCTCAAAAAAGCCGGAGCGACCGTTTCGTTGATCGCGATGATGGATGCGAGCTTTGCCAACCCAAATCAAAATGCCGCCGCAAATAATGACGCCAAAGGCTCGGCGCCTGACAGCTATCAGAATCTCGTTGACAAGGCCGTAGAGCAATACGATTCGACCAAAGACACGCCCGGTGCGATCGCGACCCTACAAGAAGCCGTAAAATCGGACCCGAACGAGGCTCGGGCCTATCAGCAAATGGGTTACATGTATCTTTACGGCCAAAAGAATTTTGCTGAGGCGGAAAAGAATATGCGCGAAGCCATCAACCGCAGTGGAAGTGCCGTCTTCCGCGTTTACCACGACCACGACGGGATGTTTACGACAAGCTGTCAAGGCTCGCTGTTCATTGCAAAGTACGGTGTCAGGTTCGAGTCGGATGACAACAAACACACTTTCGAAACGACGGATGCAAATATTAAGCAGATAAAAATGAACAGCATTTTCAAGACCTTTTACAAGCTAAAAGCCGGCTCGTTTAAGGTCGTCCTAAAGAGCGGTGAGGACGACAGCGTGAAATTCAGCTTCGCCCCGCTGACCGACAACGCTCTCGAATCAAAAATGATCATACGCCTGGTCGGCAAGTAAGATTCGTATCAAATTCAGTCTTGTAATTGGCAATTATTAAGGAAAGGTCTTCCAATCGGGCGAATCGATAGACTCTCATCGAAGGTGATCTTCTCTTGGCCAATTGCAATAGCACTCCCATCGACTTTCCGAAACGGCAGATCCTACGATAAAAGGGTTAAATTGGCACGACCGATTTAACCCTTTTTATCGCTCCATTGATGTTAAATCCGCTTGACATTTAATTAATACTGGCTTAACTTTGAAAAATCTTACCCAACGGCAGGTAGATA
>JBBRUA010000262.1:0-4589 GCA_038248245.1 Pyrinomonadales bacterium
ACACCGCCGTATTTCATGACCTTGGCAGCGTCAAGATTCAGCCGTCGCATACGTTCGTCCGAATCGGAATTGATCGAAACATTCACGCCGTTTTTCCAAAGAATATAAGCGTTATACGGTATCGCGTCGTAAGCCTCAAGCTTATAACCCCAACTGTCCGTAAAGATCGAAACGCCAGTACCGCGTTTGGCGATCTCCGGGGCGATCTTGTAAGCCTCGAGTCCGTGCTGCAGCGTGGCGACCTTAAAGCCGAATTCGTCGGCCAGTAACAACAAATTCAAGTGTTCGTCGCTCCGGTAGCCATGAGCGTGGACAAGGCGTTTGCCTTCGAGTATCTCGACGAGCGGTTCGAGCTCGAGATCTTTGCGAGGCGGCACTTTTGTTTTCTTTGCCCGAAAATCCGCCCACGCCTGACGGTAATCCTTGGCTCTAAGGAACGCATCACGCATCGTTTCGACGACACCCATTCGCGTTCGCGGATAGCGAAACGGTGATCCCGGCGGGGCAAACGAGGTCGAGCGTTTAACGTTCTCTCCCATCGCGAATTTAATTCCCGGCGGAGCGTCGGCGATCGGATAATCCTCGACCGGATGGCCCCATTTGAACTTAACGGTCGTGCTTTTGCCTCCGATAGAATTTGCCGAGCCATGCATCAGCAGAGCCGAGGTCACGCCGCCCGCAAGCGCTCGGTAGATGGCGATGTCCGTCGGATCTAAAACGTCACCGACACCGGTCATCGAAGTCACTGAGAACGCACCTTCGTTGATCGCATCGAGCATGGAGTGCGAGTGAGCATCGATAATGCCCGGCGTCACGTATTTTCCCGTCGCGTCGATGGTCTGTGCACCGGCCGTAGCGGTCAGGTTCTTGCCGATCTTCGCGATCTTGCCGTCACGGATCAAGATGTCGGTATTATCGAGCGTGCCCTTTGCAGCAGTCAACACCGTCGCGTTCTTGATCAAAACATCACCCTTAGCCTGCCCAAACCCCAAAACACTCAGGTTCCCGACCAGCATTAAGACCAAAACCAAATAAGATATGACCTTTTTCATAACATTCAACTTGTAAATCCGATCTATTACTTTAAGTCCGCTAACCTCTAATCCGAGCTCAGAATTCTTAATTCTAACTTCTGACTTCTAACTTCTGACTTCTAACTTCTGACTTCTGCATTCTCCCGGATTCTTCGTTCCGCTAAACGGAACCGTTCCCTGCGGAGTGTCAACGCTGCCGCTTATCTGAGTGCCGACAACCTTACCCTTAACGTTGATGTCGAGTGCAGTTCCGCCGAATTCGACTGAGCTTGAGAAGCTTAAGACCCCGGCCGTGATCTTGCCGTCATTTACCTGCGAGGTGCCAAGCTGCGAAACCATCGTTCCGGTAAGCGAACTTCCCTGCTGAACAAGATTTAGCGTCGCGGCCAAGGATTGACCCGGAACCTCGATGATAATGCTGTACGCACCGCTAATATTTTGGATAGTTGCGTCAGGCCTTACAAGTCCACCGGCCAGAGCGGCCTCGCGTTTCGGAGCCTCTTTCTGCTCGAAATATTTGCCGTCAATAAAAACGTGGGTGACATATTTGTCCTTGCCGAGCAGATCTCCCCGTACGACGACAACATTTGCGATCTTGCCTTTTTCGATCGAACCGGTTCGGTCGTCGATCCCGAGAATCTCGGCCGAGCCCAAGGTCATCGCCCGAACCGCGGCGTCTTTGCTCAATCCGCCCTCGACCGCTTTTCCGGCATTCGTAAAGAAATCCCCGACCGATGTCGCACCACCCGAATGGAACGCAAACTTAACTCCCGCCGCTGCCAGTTTACCCGGCCCTTTCGGCGTTTCGGCCCTAAACCGCAAAGTCTCAAGCGTCTCAGGGTCGGCGTCAGGATTCGACGCGGTCGTTCGTTTGGGAAAATTCAGTGACAACAGCACGGGAACACTTTGCGCCTTTAATCGGTCCGCAACCTTCCACGCTTCCTGGCCTCCCGCGATAATTCCTTTGAGTTTTAGTTCCTTGATCAGTTCGAGGGAACGTTTTATCTGAGTTTCGGTATTCGCATTAAAAACGACCGGCATTTGTCCGTTTATGGCAGGGAATAAAGCCTCGAGCGATTTGTCCGCGTCGGGGCGCTTCATTCCTTTTGGATCGGCTGCATACAACTTCTGCAATTCCTGCAGCCGCTGAGCGTCATAAAATATCTGTCTGATCGCGGCAAAAGTGCCGAGCAACGATTGCGGATAGGTCGCGCCGAGCGTCGCAAAGCTGACGTGCTGGGCGAACGGCTCCTTGATCACCATCCCCGAAACCGCGTCGCCGGCAAGGTCGATCACAACCGATTCGCCATTAAAAATGCCTGACCGACCGGTCGTGAGTGCCGTCGTTATTCCCGCGTTGCGAACGCTCTCGAACTGAGCCTCACCTGCCCTTAGCTCGGTCAACGCCTCATCTTCCGGACGAAGCCCAGCCGGATAATTCGAATTCGACGTCTGCTGCTGTGCGGCCGCTGCGGCCGCTGCTGCTTGACCGCCTGCGCCCGGAGTGATCGGCCGCGGCGGCGCCAAACCGAGACTGGTCAAAGCGTCGATAAATCCTGGATAGACCGTCAACCCGCTGGCATCGAAAACCTGTGCATCCGCCGGCGGAGTAACCCCGGCACCGACCGATTCGATCAATCCATTACGGATCACGACCGTCCCTTTCTCGATCGTCGCCCCGGAAACAGTCACGATCTTCGCATTAGTGATCGCATAACTCTGAGCATCCGTGCGGGCAGTAAAAAATAGGCCGATAGCCACAAATGCAAGCAAAAAGAGCTTTGATTTCATAAAATTTTATTACAGAAGGAAATGCTGTGTTGTTATTACGCAGAGCATAATAAAAAAGTTATGAATCTCAAAGCTCTAAAGCTCGCATTCATAACTTTTTCACGATCACGCCTAAACCGGGGCGCAAATCCAACATGTTCGGAGGTCGCGATCTGCTATTTGCCGGCTGGGCACCCGGCGAATTCGCTCTTGATCAATCTGCCCGCACTCGCTCCGTAGGTCCCGCCGCCAGAGTAATCCTGGACGATGTTGACATAGATGATCCGGCAAAATCCATCGTCAACATTTGGGTATCGGGCATATATCATGCCGTATTTATAACGGGCGGTCGGGAAGTTGTATTCGTCTTTGTCGATCTTCCAGGTGGCCGACCCAAGGCCCGAGCTGATCACTGTGGCCTTTGCGATATCGCTTACGGCTGCCTTTAACAACTTTTCTTCAGCCGGGTTTTTGATCGCGTATCCGGTCGGGCGATACGTCGGCAATGTTTTTCGAGCGACCACCGCAAGCTCGTCGAGGGCAACGTTGATACATTTGACGATTTTCGGGTCTTTCCAGTCACTTAGCCAATCATTTCGTTCAGAAACCGACAATGCAGATTTCAGGTAAATGTTCTGCCTATCATTAAAATCCCGAACGTAATAATCACGTGCTCCCGGTTTATAGTCTGCCGCTTGTTGCTTGGTTAACTGAATATTTTCATCATGAATATCGAAAAAGACGTCGCCTTTGCATTCCTGTCCGTTCGCCGTGATCGAAAGACCAAACAAAAATAAAAGGCAAAACGACGCGATACCAGACGATAAAATCCTACTTCTAAGGTTCACAGATACGTTCCTCCTAACTTTTTAATCAAAACGAAAATTAATAATGTGGTAGGAGAATATAGTCAACCAAAACCGCCTCGCTTGTCAACGTTATTGAATATGCGTTCTCTCCCGGCTTTCGATCTCCAGTAGCAGAGCTTTTCGCTCGACGCCCACACGCCCGAAAACCACTTCCTTCGGCTGCCTCAAACGTCGGGTAAAACTCCACATTCTCCCGCTTCGGCAGACGGACACGACACGACGGTTTGCACTAGATACCCGTCGTTTTCACACCCAGAAAAAACGCTCCATCACATCTCGAATCATTCGCCGTTACAGCGTTCCAAAAAAGTTCGTTTTTCATGTCTTCGAGTTTATTCGCATACAAAAATGAAATCTATCCGAAAATTGCGGTAGAATTTTACTATGAGCTCGATCGTACTCTTTGACGGCGTATGTAATTTCTGCAACAGTGCGGTCAATTTTATTATTGGCCACGATCCGGGGCATAAATTTAAGTTCGCCCCGCTTCAGTCGGGCGTCGGACAGGAAATAAAAGCGAAATTTAAGATCGCGGACGACATTGACTCCGTAATCCTGATCGAGAACGACGAAGCCTTCACGCACTCGACCGCCGGACTACGGATCGCCAAACGCATCGGCGGCATTTGGGGCCTGGCATATATTTTTATTATCGTACCGGCGTCGATCCGCGACTATTTCTACAGACTCTTCGCCAAATATCGCTACCGTCTCTTCGGTCAAAAAGACGTCTGCATGATGCCGACACCCGATATGCGAGAAAGATTTTTAGATTAAGGCTACTTCGCCAGTCACTGCCCGGCTCTTTATTCTACTTGTCTTAACTTTGCGTGCTTTGCGTCTTTGCGTGAAACTTTTTTTAAGAGTGTCGTGATATTCAACAAATAGAGGAATTATGAAAGCAACATGGAACGGC
>JBBRUA010000263.1:0-4561 GCA_038248245.1 Pyrinomonadales bacterium
GATTTTCGGCGAGATACAGTAAAAATCGAGGTTGGAAGCGAATTTATTGTGTCAGGAGTTGCGTTCCCGACGCCGGAAGATGAGTTTCAGACGCTTGGAAATAGTTTCCAGACGCTTGGAAATGATTTCCAGAAGTCGGGAAATGATTTCCAGACGCTAGAAGTTACCTTCCAAGAGCTAGAAAGAATATTTCCGTTGCTTGAAAGAGATTGTCTGACGCAGGGAATTCATTTTCTAGTGCTGGAAGAAGGTTTCCAAGTCGAAGAAGACCGTGTCATGATCGCGGTTGTTGTTGATTATAGTAAGCTTCGAATGGTGCTGAAGCCGGTTGAACTGTCGCTTTTTGAGAATAATACGCCACTTTCCCCGCTTCGTAAATAAATTTATGAGCTTCGTGAGAAACTTTGTGGGCTTCGTGCCACACTTGCGCTACTTCGTGAGGAATTACTAGTGCTTCGTGACCGACTTGTTAGGCTTCGTAAGCAATTTTAATCGCTTCGTAAGCCGTTTGCACCGCTTCGTGAAGCACTTTCAGGGCTTCGCGAGCGACTTGCAGTGCATCGTGCTCGATTTACGCGCCCAACACCCTGTTTTTTTGAGCATTATGGCTCAAGGATTGACAGAAACAACCATCCTTTCTTGCCGAGCAACTAACCTTCTATGAAACTACTATTTGCGACCCTCTTTTGCGCGTTAATCGCCACGGCAACTTTTTCCCAAACCGTCCGTCCGTCTGTCTCTGTTGTCGGCGAAGCCAAAATGAGTATTTCGCCCGATCAGGTCGTCTTCACTTTTGAAGTGGTAACGGCTGACAAGGACTTAGCGGTCGCCAAGCGGACGAACGACACGCGCTCCGCAAAGACGCTCACCGCCGCCAAAGCATTTCAGATCGGTGCGCAGGATATCCAGACGGACAGCTTGACCATTTCGCCGCAGTACACCGGCTCC
Organism: Pyrinomonadales bacterium; assembly: GCA_038248245.1. Lineage (GTDB taxonomy): Bacteria > Acidobacteriota > Blastocatellia > Pyrinomonadales > Pyrinomonadaceae > OLB17. Next base: position 949 of record JBBRUA010000263.1, read on the forward strand.
AAAGACCCTCGCGGAGAGCGTGTGCTAATTGGCTACGAGGTCATCAAACGCATCTTCATTACCCTAAAGGACCTCGACAAGATCGACACCTTTCTCTCTAAAGCGATCGAGGCTGGGGTGAACCGCGTCGTTGCTATCAGCATCGAGAACAGCCAGATGCAAAAGTTCCAGGAACAAGTGAGAGCAATGGCCGTCAAAAACGCCCAGGCCAAAGCCCGATCATATGCCCAACAGCTCGGCCAAACCGTCGGCAGAGCTTATGTGATCAGAGAGGACGGTGCAGATTCACCATCTTTCGATACTGGTAGTGGTTCAGGGAGTGGCGACGGAGATGGCATGGGTTCTGCCGAGAACGGCAACATCGAGACGCCAACAAATCCATTTGTCAGTCAAGTCACGTTTGCTCTCGGCCAGATTGAAATCGAAGAAAAGGTGTATGTGATTTTCGAATTGAATCGGTGAACGTCGCACCCACACTTCACTCAACGCAAAACTGACGACAAACTTACACTGCCGCCACGCGGTTATAGACCGTATCACTTTCAACAGCCTCGAAGCCGGCGTTTTCGATCATGGTGATGAGTTCTTGTTTGGACATTTTGACCTCGCCGCCACTTACCTTTCCCTGTTCAGCGGCAAGATACGAATCCTGGAGCGGCCTTCGTCGACAACTATCAAGGCTCCTGATTCGAGAAATTCCTTTGCTTCGTCCAAAACCTGGATCAGTCTAGCTGACAAATTTGACGGCAAGATATCCTGTGTTCGAACCTGGATCACGCTTGGGCCTGAGGCACCCGTCAAGGCGAGGATCGCACCAAAATCAAGATCATGCGTGAAAACTATGTAGCTATTGTTTCGAGCGTATTCGATGATCTCGGAGTCTTCGGCACGCGGATCGCCGATGCGTGACCAATGCACCGATTCGATAGCACTAGCCGAAAAAGCAGCCACCCATTCGGGCGACAAATTCATGTCGATCAGAATTTTCATGCGGCGACGAGCGGCAACTCGATCTCTTCCGCACGCCATGCCGCGTAGGATAGGGCTTCACGCAGGTCGGCTTCCTCAAGATAGGGGTATGACTTGAGTATATCGCCGAATGAATGCCCCGAAGCAAAAAGCCCAACTATGGTTCCGACCGTCACTCGCAAACCACGAATACACGGTTTGCCTCCCATTACTTTCGAGTCGAATGTGATTCGTGTTAATGCATTCATATTGTTCTATGCCCTCGCTTTCTCAACGCGATTATACACCGTGTCCCTTTCCACAGCCTCAAAGCCCACGTTTTCGATCATGGTGATGAGTTCTTGTTTGGTCATTTTGACTTCGCCGCCGTCGGTGATTCAAGCGGCCAGGACTTCAACGTAATCGCTTTTCGAAAGAGCTCTCGGGATTTGGACCCCTGATTCCTCCAGATCTTCCAGATGAAATTCGATCGCCTCTTGAATGAGCTGCTTGACCTCTTGCTCAGTTTCGCCGACCGCCACGCAACCCGGTAAGTCAGGAACGTAGGCTCCCCAACTCGTCTCGCCTTTTTCTATCACAACCATATATCGCATATCTATTTCTTAAGCCCAGCCTGCTTCAGAACACTATTAAATGTTCCGACAGGCATGTCAATACTTTCTTTTCCGGCAATGGTTACAGTTCCGCTCTTCACGGGATGATGAAACTGTCGATGACTGCCGCGTGTCCTGACCAAAAGCCATCCATCCTTCTCTATAAATTTTATGACATCTTTAACCTTCACGCTGATATTTTTTCAACGCGATTATACACCGTGTCCCTTTCCACAGCCTCGAAGCCAGCGTTTTCGATCATGGTGATTAGTTCTTGTTTGGTCATTTTTACCTCGCTGCCGGATGCGACGGATCATTTCAGTTTCTTGATCGCATTGCTTTCAAGCAACGATCTCATTTGCGTTATGGCAGTTCGGTTCAGTTGAATCAGGCGATCGCTTTGTGTCAAACCTTGCCGGATGAGTAGAGCGTTTATGCTTTCCATATTGCTCAGCACTACCAATTGTTCCAATGTCGAATGGTCTCGGATATTTCCGCTTTTGTCTTTATTGGAATCCCGCCATTCTTTGGCAGTAATTCCGAAAAGGGCAACATTCAATAAATCAGCTTCGTCGGCATACACAAAACTAGCCTGTTGTTTCGTTATTTCGTGCGGGATCAGGTTTTCTTTGATCGCGTCAGTGTGGATGCGGTAATTTACCTTCGCTAATGTTCGCTGTAAATTCCATTCTAATTTCAGGCGACTGTTCTCATCGTCTTTTAGACGTTGAAATTCGTTGATTAGGTAGATCTGAAACTCCGGGCTAAGCCACATTGCAAAATGAAATGCAATGTCTTTGTGGGCATAAGTGCCACCGTAACGACCTGCTCTGACGATCAGCCCGACTGCCTTTGTTCTGTCAACCCATTGTCCGGCGGACATTATAAACCTGTTCACACCGGCATCACGTCCAATTACCCCGAATTCGGGGTAATTAAAATTCGGGTTGTTTATGTTTTCCCAAACACCCAAATACTCCAAAGTGTTTTTATTGGATATCCATTTGCCGATCAAACCGCTACCTTCGCTGAAACCTGCGGTCATATCGGTCAGACTGATGAAGTCGGTTTCATTTTGCGTGATAACCGCTATCTTTGATTCGTTGACCTGTAGAATTCTTCCTTTCGTCATCTTCTAAGCTGCAATTTTCTCGACGCGGTTATAGACCGTATCCCGTTCCACGGCCTCGAAGCCGGCGTTTTCGATCATGGCGATGAGTTCTCGTTTGGACATTTTTACTTCGCCGCTTTCGCTCGCTTAGCTTGTCGTAAGCTCGCCGCCACCTACGGCTTAAAATCGTAAGAGACCCATCCGGAAACTTTTGTCGGAATACCGGACAATAGTGTGGGCGGAAACTTAAGTTTTCTCGCTGCATCGAGGGCGGCACTATGAAAATTCGAAGGCCCCCGAATGATGTCTGCTGCGATTACATTCCCACTAACATCCGTCGTGATCTTAACGTCAATTCGGGCTGGCTGCTTCGGTTTCTTGATATCTGACGGATATCCCGGTTGCGTGAAATTAACAGCACGGCTATTCATCCAACCTGCAATGATGATCTTCTCACCCTTCGGAATGTTTACATTGGACCGAGCAAGGCCTGCGTTAAAGAATTCAGCAACGTCTTTTTCGGTTTTTTCGAGTGGTCCCGTTCGTTAACAACAGCATCCAGTCGAGTAGGTGACTTTGTCGTCGTTGAGGTATGCATAAACTAGATATTTATCGCCTATTTTCCAGCCTTGGACACAGCCATAAACGTAATTTTTGATCGTAACAATCGAATCGATATTCTTTTTCCACACATGAGCGACCGCTATCTTTACCGTTTCGTCATAACGATTTTGCTTATCAGGAACGGACTTTCGGATATCGATTATCTCACCGGTAAATACGACCGTTGAATCCTTATATTCTTCAAGCGCGGTAATCCCGGGTTTGGCACATGAGCATTGAGCCGTCGCCATTTCCGTAAGCAAGAAGAAACTTGCGAAAACTGCAGCAATTGAAAAAAATCCGATTCTGGTCGCAAAATTCATACTCTGGTTACGCC
>JBBRUA010000264.1:0-4558 GCA_038248245.1 Pyrinomonadales bacterium
CTATTTGGACAACCCTCAGTTAATCCAAATACCGTGACAGTGGCGGTAATACCAGCATTTGGCTGGATAACGTCGATCTCGTGAGTTCCTTGCCCACGGTTGATTATTCCATCGGATGTTGCCCATTCAAATGCAAGATCGCCGATCCGACTGCCTTCGCCTACTTTGACGCTATACGTTGCGATATCGCCGACGGGAACTATTCTTGAAGGTCCGTTCACGCTAATGGAAGGACAGGGATCAGTACCCTGCGCATTTGCTATCGAACAAATGACGCAAAGGGTCACGATTGCTAAAAAAATCCTAGCCTTTTGCATATTTCCCGATGATCGCGTCGAGCTTTTTCGCGGTTGCTTCGGGCCAGTGTTCGCGGGCGGTGAAGATCGCGTTCTTGGTGGAGCCCGCGTACTGGTTCGGCGTCGTTTTAGTCGCGACTCGTTTGACGGCGTCTTTGAGAACGAGTTGGGCGTTGCGGACGTTCTTATTCAGGTATTCGATGACCATATCGACCGTCACGTCGTCGTGGCCGTCGTACCAGCAGTCGTAGTCGGTGACGAGGGCGAGCGTGGCGTAGGCGATCTCGGCTTCGCGGGCGAGTTTGGCTTCCTGCAGGTTGGTCATGCCGATGATGTCCATGCCCCACTGGCGATAAACGTTGGACTCGGCCTTCGTAGAGAACGCCGGGCCTTCCATACAGAGGTACGAGCCGCCGCGATGCGTCGTCACGCCGACCATGTTGCACGACGCCTCAAGAATGTCGCCGAGCTCGCTGCAGACCGGGTGCGCAAAAGTGATGTGCCCGACGATGCCTTCGCCAAAGAACGTCGATTCCGCAACGCGGCCGAATGTCCGGTCGAAGAATTGATCAGGGATCACGAAATCGGTCGGAGCGAACTTTTCCTGCAAACTGCCGACCGCCGATACCGACAAGATGTACTCGATCCCGAGCAGTTTCATCGCGTAGATGTTCGCCCGGAAGGGAAGCTCGCTCGGCGTCAGCTTGTGCCCGCGGCCATGGCGTGGCAGAAACGCGACCTTCACGCCATCGAGTTCGCCAACGATAAATGCGTCCGACGGTTTCCCGAACGGAGTGTCCACCGCGATCTCCCGCACATTCTCAAGCTCCGGCATCTGATACAAACCACTGCCGCCGATAATTCCAATGTTTACTTGTTCCATATTTCTATGCGAATACTAACCGGCCTTTGGGTTCCGGGATAACGCGACCTGTCTCATTTGCTGTCTCGATCCATTCTGTGATGATCAGTTCGGCATTCGCAAGAGCCTGCTGATATGTATTTCCATCCGCCATACAGCCGGGAAGTTCGGGAACTTCGGCAACATAAGCCTCGTCGTCTTCGCTCCAAAAGATAATGATCTCGTATTTACTCATTCCTCATCCCTCCCAACTTATATTTCAAAATTATATTACGAACCTGCTTAACTTGGTAGGCTTTTGCGTTGCTGCCCTTAGGTTGAAGATTTATGATCTCTTCCACACCAGGTTTTAAGAAGATATGGTGACTACCTCGAACTCGTTCGCTGAATCCTAACGAGGTTAATAGATTACACAGATCGTCGAAGTCGATGTTCGCATCCGAATATCCCAATAACAATCGCTCGCGAATTTTATCAATTTTCGACATCTTCTTATCCGTGTCGCGACAAACAAATGAGGAACGATAACTGATCGTTCCTCATTTTGTACTCTCGGTCCGTTACTTCTTCTTCGGTTCCGGCTTGGCTGGTTTAGGAGCTCCCGGTGGTGGTGGCGGAGCGCCCGCTCCCGGACCGTCCGGGCCGCCCGGCCCACCTGGTCCGCCCGGAGGCATTCCCTGCTGCTGCATCATCTGTTGCTGCTGCTTTTGTTTCATTTCCTGCATCTGCTGTTCGCTAACCTCAGGAACGGTAAAATCGGCCGGAACGGTTACATTGTTCGCTGCAACGATTTCGTCCAGAAGTTTTTTCTCTTTCTCTTCCTCAAGTTTCGCACGGACGAATTCCTTCACCGGCATTTCACGGGATTCCGGTTTCTCGGGATCTTTGACGCCGCTCGAGATCAGGATGTGACGAACGTCATAGGTTTCGCCCGACGCGGCCGGAGGAGCACCCGGAGTCGCAGGAGCCTTGGGGGCAGTACTTGCCGAAAGGGCACGGTCGAGTTTGATGATGTGAAAGCCGAAATCGGTCTCGATCAACTCAGGGTTGACCTGTCCGGCCTGGACGGCAAGTGCACCGGATTCAAAAGCGGGAACCATTTTGCCTTTCGTGACATCTTTATAAGAGCCGCCCTGACCCTTGCCGTCGGGGCCTTTGTTGCCTGGATCTTCGGAGAATTCGTCCGCAAGTTTTGCGAAATCTTCGCCTGCCTTTGCCCGGTCAAGAATGCCCTGAGCCTTCGCACGTTTTTCCTTTGGATCAAGTTCGGGGTGAGCGGCAATGTACTGAGCGATCTCCTCGTCGGACACCTTCATTTTTTCGGCGATCGTCTCGGAGTAAATACGGGCGAGGAATTGTGCCTGCTGGAGTTTCACCTGCAGATTGACCTTCGCGATGAACTCTTTCGGCAGTTCACCGGCAGCGACCTTTGTGTCGTATTCCGCTTTATAAATGCGGATTTTTGCAAAAACATCTTTCGCCTGAGTCTTCTCTTCCTCTGAAATCTCGCGATCTTTCATTTCAGGGCTGCTTGCTTTGAGTAAGGCGACCTTGGCGTTCAGGAAATCGTTAAATTCTGTTTCGTGGCTTCGTGCTTCTGCTGCTTCACCGCCGAGGCCGATCTTTTCAAGGAAACCCTTGTCCGCTGCCGGTTGACCTTCCTGACCCCAATACTGGTTGACCATTTCCTCGGTAATAAAGCCGAATGGCGGCATCGAGCCTTTGTCTTTGTTGATCTCGCGATCGTAATTGACGGCGGTGATCTCAGCCTTTATATTCTGCAATTCCTGACGATTCGTCGGGTCTGCGGCCAAACCGTCTTTTTGAGCCTGGCTGGCAAATGCGAGAAGCTGTTTCAGACTATCGATCTGACTCTTCTTCATTTCGGGGTCCTCGGCGAGTTTTTTTAGGATCGCCGGGTTCGATTTTGCTACGTCTGCGAGCAGCATTTCGATCTCTTCGCGGCTGATCGAATTAAACGACTCGGTGCCAGCTTGTCCGCCAACCTTGTTTTTCCATACGACGAGTCCCGCGCCGATGGCGACGATGACCAAAATTAAAATAAGTCCTTTTGCTAAATTGCTCAATTTAAAGTGTCCTCACTTACACAAATCTTATAAATGCCAAGCGGCAATAATATCAAAAACCTCAATTTTCAGCTAATTAAAAATTCTATTCGACGGTTTGTACGAGTTCCAGCAGCACTCCGCCGGACGAGGCCGGATGAACGAATGCAACCAAGCACCCTTCCGCACCAACACGCGGAGTTTCGTCTATCAACCGCATTCCCTGCGACTTAAGCTGAGCTAGCGAAGCCTCAATATCATCAACATCGACCGCGATATGATGAATACCGCCGCCGCGTTTCTCCAAGAACTTAGAGATCGGTGAGTCTTCGCTGGTTGGTTCAAGCAATTCGATGCGGCTCTCCCCGAGCGGTAGCATCGCGACCTTTACCTTCTGATCTTCGACGATCTCCGTATGAACGTTCTCCAGACCAAGAGCGTCACCCCAGAATTTAAGTGCCTCATCAATGCTTTTTGTTGCTATGCCGAGGTGGTTGATCTTCATATTTCTATTAATTGGACAGATTCGTTGTCTGGATCATCAATGTTGAAGAGTTGTGCAAATTCGACGGTGTCTGCGAGCGATTCACCTGTGTGCCACGTTGTAACCATGAAGAAGTCGCGCTCAAAGGAACCGTCACCAACAATTAATTCGTCCATCACGTCGTGCCACGTTTCGCAGTCTTTGCCAACGCAGCAGAGGAGTTCTACTTTACTATCTATCAAGTCATTAAGAAGGGCGTCGCGAGCAGGCGAATATCCGGAAACTGAATTTAGGACGACTTTCTTAGCATATTTACTCATATGCTTGAACCCATAATTTGTTCGACCGCCGAGTACGGATCGTTCTTTTTCTCTGCGATTTCTTGTGCAAGTTTTTCGAGCATTTCAGTCGTTCCTTTTCGATTCATTAAATCCGATAAAAGCCGTTCCTGCAATAGTTCGAGCAGACGCCACTTGGCTATCGCTTGGCGGCGAACCTTGCTGCCGTCGCCGGTCGTTTGAAATTTATAATACTCTCCGATCGCTACTGCTAGTTCCTCAAGGCCTTTGCTTTCGGTCGCGACTGTTTTGACGATCGGCGGCATCCACATGTCTGGGCGATGGGCGAGGCCGAGCAATGCCTCGAGCTCTTTTTGGGTACGGAGAACGCCGTCGCGATCGGCCTTGTTGATAACAAAAACGTCACCGATCTCCATTATTCCGGCCTTGATCGCCTGAATGTCATCGCCCATTCCCGGCACAAGAACGACGACTGAAACGTCCGCCGTTTTAACGATCTCGACTTCATCTTGCCCGACGCCGACGGTCTCGACAATTACTTTATCAAAACC
>JBBRUA010000265.1:0-4511 GCA_038248245.1 Pyrinomonadales bacterium
CCTTTGGTTTGCTTGCGGACAACCGCCTCCTCACGCATCTCGGTGGTCTTCGTGTAGGCCGAATAAACTTCGCGTGCACCCACTGGAATCTTTTTACGCAGGAGTTTACCGGTCAGGATATAGGCGAGCCCTTTGTGGCAGGCGAGCGGCATTTCGCGGCAGATCTCGCCGATCCGCACAAATATTTGTCCGTCGCGCACTCTTATCGTATGATTTATGCCGACATACGGGTAAAATGAAACGTGTATCTCCGGCACCGCCCGTTTCTGGTCGTACCAGCGAAAGGCTTCCGAGTAGAGATCGCGAATCTGATCAAATTGATTGGTCACAACAATGTTTATCTTATTTTAACGATTTTTATTGACACTGTGGCTGTTAAGGTGCTATTTCTTTATATGGGAAAAGCATACAGCCGAATGGCGGTATGCATCAAATTCACCCAAGATCTGTTCGCGACAATATGCCTGAAGGCGGGAAAAATACCGGTTTTCCCGATTCTCGCGGTCAGATCATCTTAACGGCCATTATCAATGAACACTTTGTCACGGGCGAGCCGGTTGGTTCGAAAGTGCTTGCCGACAAGTTTGCCAATGCTACCGGTATGAGCTCGGCAACGATTCGCAACGTGATGGGTGAACTGGAGGAAATGGGGATGCTTGAGCAGCCTCACACCTCCGCCGGACGCGTTCCGACTGATACTGGATACCGGTTTTACGTTGACAACCTGCTTGGTGTGCTGAGTATTTCGAATGACGACCTTCATCGCATAGGCGAGGAATACGGACTGAATTCGATGGAAATCTCCGATACACCGGACCGGTTAATGGAACGTACCTCGCAGTTGCTTTCAGCTCTTTCTAATAATGTCGGCATCGTTGTATCGCCATCTTTGGCGAGTGATCGCCTGCAGCATATTGAATTTGTCAATCTTTCCGACAATCGGATCCTCGTGGTTCTGGTCTCGGCGCCGAATATTGTTCATAACAAGATAATTCGGCTCAACGTGACCTTTACCCGCGAAGAACTCGAACGTACAGCGAATTACCTTAACAAGCAATTCGCCGGAAAGAGCCTGGCCGAGATACGTGCAGAGATAATGCTTCTTATGCACGAGGAGAAGGCCTTGTTCGACAAACTGCTTCAAACGGCCGTTATCCTTTGCTCCGGTAGTATCGAGGGTGAGGCGGACAGGCTGGGCGAAGTATTCGTAGACGGCACATCGAATATCTTATCAAAGAGCGATTTTGCTGATCTCGAACGCCTCCGCGAGCTATTGCGAACGATTGGCGAAAAATCGCGTCTCATGCAGATCCTGACCGAATGCATCGAGCGCGACGCGGCCTCGAAAGGCAACGTTCAGGTCGTCATCGGATCTGAGAATAGGACACCGTCCTTTCAAAATTGCACGCTGATATCGGCTCCGTACCGTATCGGCAACAGTTCAGCGGTCGGAACGCTCAGTGTTTTAGGGCCGACCAGGATCGAATACGCGAGAATGATCTCGATCGTCTCGTATGTCGCCAAAACGCTCGAAAAAATGATGTCCACGGAAATTTCTAAAAACTAGACCACGGCCTCCTCCAAAGCCCGACCATGAACCCTCAGGACCAAATCCCCAAACCCGCCGATTCACTCGAAGAACTCGATATGGACGCGACCGCCTCGGTCGATGATTTCATACGCGAACTCGAGGAAAAGGAACGAGATCTGCACATCACAGCCGATCTTTCGATCGAGATCGCCGATTCCGATTTTGACATGGGCGGCACGCCTGACTTTTCGCCGATGGAATTGTCGATACCGCCCATCACAAAACCGCTCGACCAGGTAGCCTCGCCCTTAACCAAGGCTCGGAATTTCGAGCTTGAGAGTGAGGTGTCAACGCTCAAGATGCGTGTTTTCGAGCTCCGCAATGAGCGCGACGAGATCCAAGAGAAGAGCGACCGGCGATTGAAAGACTTTGAGAATTTCAAATATCGCATGGATCGCGAACGCCGCGGTTCGTTCATCGACCAGATCGCCAATCTTGCTTCACAGATGTTGCCGGTCCTCGACAATTTGAACCGTGCACTCGATACAGTCCCGGCGAACGCCGAAAAGAAAACGCCTGAGTTTCAGCAGATGTACGACGGCCTCGTCCTCGTCAATCAACAACTGAACGACGTTTTTGCGGGCATGGGTGTAACCGGAATACCTTGTGTCGGCGAAATGTTCGACCCGAATTTTCACGAGGCCGTTGCGACTGACGAGGAAAGCGACCTGCCGCCAAACACGATCTCACACGAAATGCTTCGCGGCTACCGCATCGGCAATAAGGTCATCCGGCACTCGATGGTCAAAGTGGTGACAGCACCGCTGACCGGTAGTCCTGCCGCACGGAGCGAACAGGTCGAGGCCACGCTTGACAGTTTGGTCGAAACCTTCGAAAACCCTCACGATCCAGATGCTTCATCCACTGAAGCAGAATAGGCTCACCACCGCTCAAACATCGGGGCGGGCAATACGAATATACAAAGGAACTCAATAATATGGGCAAGGTAATTGGAATCGATTTGGGCACCACGAACTGCTGTGTCTCCGTCCTTGAGGGCGGCACAGTTCAGATCATTTCGAACAAAGAAGGCGGCCGCACGACGCCGTCGGTGGTTGGTTTTACGGATAAAGACGAAAAGCTCGTCGGCCAGATCGCAAAGCGTCAGGCAGTGACGAACGCCGCGAATACGCTGTATGCCGTCAAACGTCTGATCGGCCGCAAGTTCGACGCACCTGAGGTCGAAAAGATGCGTACGAACGTCCCCTTCGAGATCGTGAAGGCTCCGAACGGGGATGCACATATTCGCGTTCTCGACCGCATTTACAGTCCGCCGGAAATTTCGGCGATCGTCCTGCAGCGGCTCAAACTGGCTGCTGAAGAATTTCTCGGCGACAAGATCACCGAGGCGATCATTACGGTTCCGGCGTATTTCGACGATATGCAGCGTCAGGCGACTCGCGATGCTGGTAAGATCGCCGGCCTCCAGGTTGAACGCATCATAAACGAGCCCACGGCCGCTGCCCTCGCGTATGGTTTCGGCAAAAGTAAGACCGAAAAGGTTGCTGTTTACGATCTCGGCGGCGGTACGTTCGATATCTCGATCATGGAGATAAACGACGGCGTTTTCGAGGTTCTTTCCACATCCGGAAATACGTTCCTTGGCGGCGAAGATTTCGACGAACGGATCATCGACTGGATGATCGATGGATTCCAGAGCGAGAACGGCATCGACCTTCGCGGCGACCGCCTTGCTTTGCAGCGTTTAAAGGAAGCGGCCGAGCGAGCCAAGTGCGAACTCTCGAGCGTTGCCGAGACGACGATCAGCCTGCCATTTATCGCGGCCGATGCGTCCGGACCGAAGCATATTAATGCCGTTCTGACGCGCATTAAGTTCGAGGAGCTTGTAAAAGACCTCGTTGAGTCTTCTGTCGAGCCATGTCAAAAAGCTCTCTGGGACGCGAAGCTCCAGCCGAGTGATATCGACAAGGTTATCCTTGTCGGCGGCCAGACGCGTTCGCCGATCATCGCCCGGACCGTTACCGAAGTCTTCGGTAAGGCTCCATCATCCGAGATAAACCCCGACGAAGTCGTCGCGATGGGAGCAGCCATTCAGGGCGGAGTTCTGACCGGCGATGTAAAGGACATCGTGCTTCTCGACGTTCTGCCGCTAAGTCTCGGACTTGAGACTCGTGGCGGGCTGTTCGTGAAACTTATCTCGCGAAACTCGACTATTCCGCTCAAAAATACGATGACGTTTACGACGGTTGTCGATAACCAACAGTCGGTCGAGATTCATATTCTGCAGGGCGAACGCGAAATATCTAGTGCGAATCGCAGTCTCGCCAAGTTCGATCTCGTCGGTATTCCGCCGGCACCGCGTGGCGTACCGCAGGTTGACGTTTCATTCGAGATCGATGCGAACGGCATCGTCAGCGTTTCCGCGAAAGACAAAATGACTGGCCTTGAACAGGCGATGCAGATCACGCCTTCATCGGGACTCGCACCCGACGAGATCGAACGCCTCATCATTGAGGCGGAGACCTCCGTCGAACGAGATAAGGGCGAAAAGGATCTGATCAACGAACGCAACCGGCTCGACTCGCTCATCCGCAATGCCCGCCGGGCGATGATGGAGATCGGCAAAACACTCGCTCTCGAAGATCAGCAGTCGATCAACGGCGTCCTCAACGAAGCCGAAGAGAAAATGGCATCCGAAAGCGTCAGTCTCATTCAAGAACAGCTCGGCAAAGTTGAATCCGCCGCCAACCGCATCACGGCTGCAATGCTGACGATGGCTTGATCCCAGCAAACACAGACCAACACCAAAAGGCCCCGAACCCCCGTTCGCGGCCTTTTCCCCCCAGCCCTATTGCACAAGCCCGCACGAAAGTAAGGGCGTAAAAGGAGCAAGCCCGCACGAAGTAAGGGCGATACATCCAACGTTGAATATATCGCCCTTACTTCGTGCGGGCTTGCG
>JBBRUA010000266.1:0-4509 GCA_038248245.1 Pyrinomonadales bacterium
AAAACGCCAAGGCCCAAACCACCCCGGAGTTATTTAAGAAAGCTTGAGAGACAAGAGATTGACGTGAAAGATATAAAGGAGCAATAAAATAATGCTGTTCGGTAAGAAGAAAAGCGTTGCCGGTTTGGATATTGGCTCAAGTTCGATAAAGATGGTCGAACTTGAAGGCAAAGCAAACAATCTGAATTTGGTGAGCCTCGGATTTGAAAATCTGCCGGGTGACACCATCATTGACGGTCAGATCATGGAGCTGAACGTTGTTTCGGACGTGATCCAGACCCTCTGTAATAATCATCAGGTCACTGCCACACAGGTCGTCACGGGTGTTAGCGGCCATAGCGTCATCATCAAAAATATCGTGCTGCCCAACATGAGCCGCGAGGAACTCGAAGAGTCGATCGACTGGCACGCCGAGGAGCACATTCCGTACGATCTCGCCGATGTCAGCCTTGATTATCAGGTGACGTCGGAAACGGAAGATTCGACGAACGTCCTGATCGCCGCCTGCAAACGCGACCGGATCGACAATATCAAACAGGCAATTCAGCTTGCCGGCAAAACCGCCGTCGTCATCGACGTTGACACATTTGCCCTGCAGAATTGCTACGAAGCCAACTACAATCCGACCGAAGACGATGTCGTAACGCTGCTCAATATCGGAGCATCGACGATGAACGTCAATATCGTTAAGGGCACGCGGTCGCTCTTTACGCGAGACATAACGGTTGGCGGCAGTCAGTTCACAGATGTTTTGCAACGCAGTCTCGGGCTTAACTTTCAACAGGCCGAGGCCGTCAAACGCGGTGTCAATGACGCTGTCGAAGGCGTAGAAGTAAAATCCATCGAGCCTTTGATGAACAACGTCACCGAGATCGTTGCGATGGAGATCCAGAAAACATTTGATTTCTATCGTGCAACGACCGAGGATAACGAGACGATCGTTCAGAAGATCCTAATTTCAGGCGGCGGTTCGAAACTGGCTGGCCTGCCGGAAGAGCTTTCGCAGCGTCTCGAACTGCCGGTCGAGGTCCTCAATCCGTTTCGCAATATACGCGTAGACGACAAGAAATTTGACCCTCAATATCTCAGCGAGATCGTGCCCGAAATGGCAGTGGCAGTCGGTCTGGCAATAAGGGGAGTGTAATTAAGATGATCAAGATTAACCTATTAAATTCTGTTACAGAACGCCAAGGCGGAGCGGTCGTAGCGGTCGACCGAAAGATCGCGAGCCCCGCGGCCAGACTGGTCGTGATGTCGCTAGTTGTTACCGCTCTACTCGCCGCCGTGATCGGCTGGGATCTTATCAGTACGCAAATGGCGAAAACTGAGGCCGAACGTCAGCTAGCCGAGCAAAAACAGATCGAATCTGAGCTTGCCGTCGTCATCGCCGAGCAGAAAGAGCTCGAGATGAAGATTCAGGGTATCGACGGCCGCATCGAAGCGATCAAGAAACTCAGAAACTCGCAAGCTGGCCCGAGTGCGGTAATGGACGCGATGAGAGAACGCGTTTCGATGGTTCCGGGATTGTATCTGGAGAGTGTCGAGCAGACGGGAGACGTGCTTATATTTAAGGGAAATTCGCCTGACGAAGCCCAGGTCACTCAATTTGGCCGCAGTCTTGAATTCTCAAACGGTCTGTTCTCAAACCTAAATATCGAGACGACGAGAGCCGAAATCCAGAATCAGGCAGCACCGCAAAAGGTCAATGCGACGACCGAGGCTCCGAAGCTTGCGATCGTGAACTTTACGATCAAAACTTCCTACACGCCTTCGAAGGCCGCCGGTGCAAATACCGGTCTGCCGGCTACCGCCGCCGCACCGGGAGCAGCCGCTGCTGCCCCAGCCCCGCAAATCGCCAAAAATTAGTCCACATATTAGTCCACATAAAGGTAAACTACGATGTTAGATAAACTAAAAAATCTGCAATGGCATTTCCAGCTAATGGTACTTGTCGGGGTCGCCGCACTTATCTACTCGGGCGTCTGGTACTTTGTAACCAGCGAGACGAGAGTTGAGATCGCCGCGCTGACCGATCAGGTATCCGTCCTCCAGCAAAAGAATGAGACAGCCCGTCTCGCTACGCAACGCATCAACGAATTTCGCTCGCTCTACGCCAGCAAAGCTGCCGAATACGAAGAGCTGAAGGTGTTGCTGCCGGAACAGCGTGAGATCACAAACGTTCTCCAGGGACTTCAGGACACGGCTAACGACAGCCGTCTGATCGTCATGCGTTTCGCTCCACGTGACGATTCGCAACAGGACATGATCATGGCCAAGCCGGTCGAGGTCGAGGTTGACAGTAATTTTAACAACCTGCGTGCTTTCTTTGACGCCATGGCGAAACTGCCTCGAATCGTATCGATCACGGATTTCAAGATCAATCAGCTCGATAAACAGTCAGAGGCTAAAACGATCCATGCGCAGTTTTTGCTGACGGCCTATTACGCCGCACCGACCGATCTTAATGCCAAACCGGGCGTACCTGCACCTGGCGCCGCACCTGCTCCGGGAGCAATACCTGCACCGGTACCGGTCGCAGCTCCCGCCAAATAGGCCGCCAAATAAGGACACGTTACCAACGGAATTCTATTCTGAAAGAGAAATAAAGCCATGAAGAACAAATCGACAATCCTACGCTTCGCCTGCCTGTCTGCCGTCGCCGCTGCGTTCGTACTCGTCAGCGGACAGTTCTCACAGGTCAACGCCCAGCGTGACCCGTTCGCCAAAGCGAACTATATGAAGGTCAGGGAACCGGCCAAGCCGTCGACCGGAACCGGAACCGTCACGGGTAAAACCGGCACTGTCGGTGTACCTGCCGTTCCGGTCAACTATGGCCCGCCGGTGATCGAGGCCCGGATCGAGTATTACAAACGGCTTCGCGAAGAGGCTGCGGCAAACGGACAGCCTTTGCCAAAGGTAACGAGCGTCCTGACGCTTAACGAAATGAACGTTACCGGCATTTTCAAGACACCACGCGGTTACGCCGCGATGGTCGAGGCGACGCCGATCAAACTTTCATACACGATCTACCCGGGCGAGAAATTTTTCGACGGACAGCTCGTAGCGGTCGAGGAAAACCGGCTTGTATTCCGCAAGGTAACAAAGACCGGCCCCGGCAAATTCATCGCTTCGGTCGAGAACAAGCCTTTGCAGTCATTCTCGACCAGGGCACAGATCGAAGGCACAGCTCCGGCCGGAGCGACAGACAAGACTGTAGAGGTCGCTGTCATGCCATCGGTTCCCGTCGCTCCGACGAACATGATTTCGCCGCTCGACGAAATGAATCGAATGCCGGCGACCGACGACGGTGCGGCAAAACCGAAGAAAGGCTCGAAAAAGCCCGTCAAGCTCGCTAAGAACAAATAACCCAATTTCCAAGATCGCGCATACCTGCGATCGACACGTTGAAGACCACTTAAATCAGATCTTTTGACCCCTCGGAAGATCAGCTTGTATCGGAGGAAACATGAATTCTCTTTTTAATCTCAGCAATACGGTAAAGAAGACCGCATTTGCATTACTGATCGCGACATCGCTCGTGCTCACAGTCGCCGCCCAACGGGTGGATCCTAAATCAGAAGGCCTGCGATACGGCGATGCCGGCTTTCGCGGCGAACCGATCAATCTCAGTGTCGTCAATGCCGACATACGAGACATCCTGAGTTACATCACTGACCAGTATGGTATCAACTTCGTCATCGACCGCTCGGTCAAGGAAGTTCCTGTAACGGTCAAGTTGAACGAAGTTCCATGGAATATCGCACTCGACTCGGTACTCCAATCGCAGTCGTTGGGAGCACAGGTCAACGGGAATATCCTTCGCGTTGCCGACTCGAAAACGCTTGCCGACGAAGGCGAGATCCTGCGTACGCGTCAGGACAATAAATTAGACACGACCGAGCTGTACACAGAACTGATCCGCCTGAATTACGCGACGGCCGCCGGTGGCGGTGCTCAAGGCGGAACTACCAGCGGAACGAATGTCGAAGGTTCTGCGGCATCGGCAAGCGGTGGTAGCACAGGCGGAGACGGCTTGCTCCCGATCATCAAACGCCGATTGTCGCGACGCGGCTCGATCGAGGTCGATTCGAGAAGCAATTCGCTGATCATTACCGATGTAGCATCCAACCTAGCCGCGATCAAACAGCTCATATCGATCCTTGATCAGCCAGAAGCACAGGTTGAGATCGAAGCACGAATCGTCGTCGCCACAAGAAACTTTAGCCGTGATATCGGTGTCCAGCTTGCCGGTCTCGTACTCGGAAGGAACGGCGGCGGAGCTCAGGGCGGAACGCTTCCGACCACCGGAGCTCCTGCGAACATACCGGGCGGCAATCCGAATGGCAATTTGGCCTCACAGCTCGCAAATACCGCAATTGGTTTGACGACCGGAATATTCGGGACCGCTCAGATCAGTGCTCTGATCACCGCCGGTGAACAGAAAGGCCAGGCGAAAGTTATCGCAACTCCGCGAGTCACAGCTCTTAATAACCGACCCGCTGAGATCAA